>CAYHXK010000461.1:0-2084 GCA_964360125.1 uncultured Sterolibacterium sp. | reverse complement strand
TGGCGGCATTCATCACACGTGTGAAATCGCCCTTGGGCAGGCTGGTCCAGTCCTGGAATACCACCATCGAGTCAAAGCGTAATCCCGCTTGGTGGAGATGTTGCAGAATGATGGTAGCCAGCCGTGCTTTATCCCGGTTCGGAACGCCGAAGAGGTAAAGCGGCGCTGTACTGCCTTCGATGTAGAAATCGACCGGGTAGTTTATGGCGTCCGTCACATCGGGGACGATGAAATCGGGGTGGATACGCTCCGCGTCCACGTAGCTCCCTAACCGCTCACGCAAGTCTTCGTAAAAGGTACTCTCTACCCGTGCCCTGTTGAGGAAGTTGAGATCATGCAGGCGCGTGAGAGCCTGGCCGAACCGGAAGACGGTCTGCCCCAGCCGGTCGGCGGCGGATTCCATAAAGAACTCGCCGTCATCTTCGACCAGATTCGATTCGGCCAGTATCTGCCCCAATAGTCTCCCTCGCTGCCCCTCATAAAACTTCTCCACATCTCCCTCATAGCTCATGTGCATCAGGGTGCTGCCCATATCGGTAACACGGAATCCACCCGTTGGCAGCGGCTTGAGGTAGATGGAATAGGCATCGCCGTCCGCGAAACGGAAAGGCGTAGCTACGCACAACAACCCCGCGCGCTGGGACACGCGGACATCCGCGCACAAGGCGCGACACAGGGATTGTTGAACTTCGTCGATTTGCATGGTCGTTAGAACAACTGGGGTTCTTCCGGTTCAGTCGATAGCCCCATGATATTGCAATCCTTCACCAGACAGTGCAAGGCGCCGTTGAGAGTGCCGTAACGAGGACTGCTCTCAGCGTAAGCATCGACTTTTTTGTTCATGGCTGCGTAACGCTCCGTTGCACGATGGATGTGTGTAGCGTACGAAATTTTGTCTCCTTCGAGATCATTTTCGTGCTCGTGGCTACCCCCATTGTAGCGAACCAGAATAATCTCCTCACCGCTCTTGGCATGCCAACGCAAGCCGGCACTGAAACTCTCCGACAACATCGTACTTTGTCGGGTGAACAGGGTGAAAAGATGCGTACCGTCCTCGCTTACGACACGGTAGTCACAGCGCTCTTGCCTCCTGTCCTGGCGCAGCTTCGCCCTCGGATTCTCAACATGCTTTGCCATCGAGAGGAGTTCCGCGATCCAAGCGTCAGTGAGTGATTCGATGGTCATAGGGGTGGATGTGAATTGACCTGACCGGATTATGCCAAACCGAATAGCTTACCGCTAGCTTGAATTTCCAAACACTCAATCTGACTAAATTTACAATTCATGCCAAGCAGAATGAATATTATCGCGCTGTCACAATGTTTTCAGACCACCAGATTGTATGGCTCGAAGCCCCTATGACCGAGGGCTGTAATCATTGGCCAGCAGCCGTTACACCGGAACTATGTGCAGCAAACTTAAGTAACGTGGTATCGGCCGTAACCAGACACATCCGTTCCACCTGCGCCGTCGCCAGGAGCAATATATCGAAGGGATCGCCGTGGCCCTCGGGCAGGCTGGCAAAGGCCAGGGTATGGGCATCCGAGATAGCAATAATCGTTGCGCCCGCATTGCGCATCTCGTCGCGGAAAACCTGCGGGGACACCGACAGTTTGCCGAGCCGGTGCTTGATCGCGACTTCCCAGATGCTGGCGACGGAAATCGCGCAATCGGAGGCGGCGATCCGTTCGCGCAACTTGCGTTTCAGGCGCGCGCTGCCGGAGAGCCACCATAGCGCAACGTGCGTGTCGAGCAATAGACTCATACTTCGCCGACCATCATGCGGGCGATCTCGGCCTCGACTTCCGGCGCGAAGGCTGTGTCGACGTCGCCTGCAGTCTTCTTCAGGCGTCCCCAACCTTTAAGGCTGCCGGGCTTGCGAAACGGCAGCAGGCGCGCCACGGGCACGCCGTTCTTGGCGATGACGACATCTTCGCCTTCCTGGGCTGCCTGAACCAGCTTGGAAAGCGGGCTTTTGGCTTCCAACATATTGACTTGCATGACGTGCTCCTTAAATACGTTCCTTCCCATTCTAGCTGGCTTGGCTAACTTAGCCAAGGTCTCGGATGGCTCTGTCGGCGGAA
>CAYHXK010000460.1:0-2090 GCA_964360125.1 uncultured Sterolibacterium sp. | reverse complement strand
TTCGGGGAAGAGGCCCTGCTGGCGGACACTACTAGCAACGCCAATGTCACCATGAATACCGACGGCATTCTGCTGCGCCTGGACAAGCAGGATTTTATTGAGTTGTTGCGCGCCCCGCTGCTGCAAACATTGCCCCATGCCCAGGCGCTACAACGTGTTGCGGCGGGTGCGGTATGGCTCGATGTACGTTTTGCCGCCGAATATGGTTACGACTGCATCGAAGGTGCGCTGAATATTCCACTCGATGAAATTCGCCAGGCTTACAGCGCGCTCGATCCACTGAAGGAATATATCGTCTATTGCCAAAGCGGACGACGCAGTTCAGCCGCTACCTTCCTGCTGGCGAAGCGCGGATTTCGCGCCAGCCTGCTGGAGGGAGGACTGGCTGGTAATTTAGGCGCCAGAAACAACAAGGGGGCACAACCATCGTGAGTGCGGTATTGAATCCGCCGCAGGGTTCCGACAACAACTTGTCCGACGTCGACAGCCGACTGGCATTCTTCAAGAGTCTGCAGGCCGTCACCAACAAGATTCATGCGACCAACAACATCGATGAAATCATGCTCGAGTTGTCGCAGGATATCTGCAGCCTGTTCAACGCCGATCGCCTGACAATTTATGCCGTTAGCGAGGACAAGGCTTCGATTGTTTCCAAGGTCAAGACCGGCCTGAATTCGTTCAAGGATCTCAAGCTGCCCATTGCGGATCAAAGTATTGCCGGTCACGTGGCGCTGTCCCGCAAGATTATCAATATCGGCGATGTCTATGACGAGGCGGAGCTCAGATCGCATCATCCGGGCTTGCGTTTCCTGCAGGAAGTCGATAAACGCACCGGTTACCGCACCAAGCAAATGCTGGTCAGTCCCATCATCGCCGAGTCGGAGGATTTGCTGGGTGTAGTGCAAATCATCAATAACAAGGCCGGACTGTCTTTCGCCGCCGTGGCCGAGGAAGGCATCAAGGGGCTGTGCGAAACGCTGGCGATCGCCTTCTCTCAACGCAACAAGCCGGCGCAAGCGGCCAAGTCGAAATATGACCAACTGGTTGCCGATGCCTTGCTTTCGGCGCAGGAACTGGATCTGGCGATTCGTTCGGCGCGCCGCAAGAATCTCGACATCGAAGAAATTCTACTGAGCGAATTCCAGGTCAAATTACCCGCAATTGGCGTGGCGCTCTCGAAATTCTTTGGCGTGCCCTACGAGCCCTACAAGGCTGATCGGATCAAACCGATGGATTTGCTGAAGAACCTCAAGCGCGAATATATCGTGCAGAACCAGTGGTTGCCGATCGAGGATTCCGCCATGGGCATCGTGATTCTCACGATGGATCCGGAGAAAGTGAAGAGTTCGCGTGTCGTCAATAACGTTTTTCCCAGAGGCAAGCTGGATTACCGTGTCACCACCATTCGCGAGTTCAGGCTAAGTCTCGACTTGTTTTTCGGTGAACAGCCGGACGCCGACACCTCCACTGTCGGCGACCTGCTTTCCAGCATGTCGGAGGATGGCGAGGAGGTCATCGATGCCTCCGAGGACGTTTCCGCCGCGGCTGACAACGAACTCGTCAAACTGGTCAACAAGGTGATTGTCGATGCCTACCAGCAAGGGGTGTCCGACATACATATCGAGCCGGGAACCGGCAAGGAAAAGACCTTGATCCGTTTCCGCAAGGATGGGTCGCTGGTGAAATATATCGAGGTGCCGTCCAGTTACCGCAATGCCATGGCGGCGCGCATCAAGATCATGTGCGATCTGGATATATCGGAGCGCAGAAAACCGCAGGACGGCAAGATCAAGTTCAGGAAATTCGGCCCGCTCGATATCGAATTGCGTGTCGCCACGATTCCTTCAACCGGCGGCGTCGAAGACATCGTCATGCGTATCCTGGCGGCGGGCGAGCCGATCCCGCTGGAAAAGCTGGGAGTCCTCCCCGCCAATCTGGAGCGTCTCAAGAGCGCGATCTCCAAGCCTTACGGCTTGTTTTTCGTGTGCGGGCCGACCGGCTCCGGCAAGACCACCACGCTGCACTCGGTGCTCAAATATCTGAATACGGTTGACACCAAGATATGGACCGCCGAAGACCCGGTCGAAATT
>CAYHXK010000459.1:0-2101 GCA_964360125.1 uncultured Sterolibacterium sp. | reverse complement strand
CGACCGTGACGAAGCTCGGGCAGAACCCCTTGAGGCAGGAAAAATCCTTGTTGCAGGCCGATTGGTCGATCACCCGCTTGCGGCCGAACTCCGTTTCCAGCGGCGCCACCGCCAGGCAGTTGGATTGCACGCCGCAGTCGCCGCAGCCTTCGCACACCGCTGCATTGATAAAGACGCGCCGCTGCGGGTCTGGAAAAGTGCCGCGCTTCCTGCGCCGGCGTTTTTCGGCGGCGCAGGTCTGGTCGTAAATCAGCGCCGAGACGCCGGGATATTCGCGCAATTCGCGCTGAATCTGATCGAGCTCGTCGCGCTGGCGCAAGGCGACGCCGTGCGGCAGGTCGGCGATGCCGTAATGACGTTCGCTGCCATCGGTGACGACGACGATCTGATGCACCCCCTCGGCCAGCAACTGCTGCGCGACCCGCGGCACGGTCAGGGTGCCGTCGACGGGCTGTCCGCCGGTCATCGCCACGGCGTCGTTGTAGAGCAGCTTGTAGGTGATGCGGGCCTTGGCTGCCACCGCGGCGCGGATGGCGAGCGAGCCGGAATGGAAATAGGTGCCGTCGCCGAGGTTGGCAAAGACATGCTTTTCATGGGTGAACGGCGCCTGTCCCAGCCAGGCCGCGCCTTCGCCGCCCATGTGGGAGAAGGTGGCGGTGTTGCGGTTCATCCAGGTCGCCATGAAGTGGCAGCCGATGCCGGCCAGGGCGCGGCTGCCCGCCGGCACCACGGTCGAGGTGTTGTGCGGGCAGCCGGCGCAGAAATAGGGGATGCGGGCGATTGGCGTGGTCGTGGCGGCCATGCTGGCGAGCGACATCTCCTTGGCGTCGAGGAATGCCAGGCGTTGACGGATGCGCTCCGAGGTATGAAAGCGGGCGATGCGGCCGGCGATGACACGGGCAATCTGTGCCGGCGACAGCTCGTTGTTGGCGGGCAGCAGCCACTCTCCGTGGGGCTGGGCCCACTCGCCTTTTTCGTCGAACTTGCCGATGACGCGCGGGCGTACGTCTTCGCGCCAGTTGTAGAGCTCCTCTTTCAACTGGTACTCGATCAGCTGGCGTTTTTCCTCGACCACCAGGATTTCTTCCAGGCCTTCGGCGAAATGCCGCACGCCTTCGGCCTCCAGCGGCCAGACCATGCCGACCTTGTAGAGACGAATGCCGATTTCCGCAGCCAGCGCGTCGTCGATGCCCAGGTCGTCGAGGGCCTGGCGTACGTCGAGGTAGCTCTTGCCGCAGGTGACGATGCCCAGTCGTGCGGGTTTTGCGGACGAAGGGCTGCCGATTACGATCTGGTTGAGCCGGTTGGCGCGGCAGTAGGCCAGCGCCGCATACAGCTTGTGATTGAGCAGGCGCGCTTCCTGCACCAGGCGGTCGTCGGGCCAGCGGATATTCAGGCCGCCGGGCGGAAGTTGATAGTCGCCGGGAATGACGATGTTTACCCGGTTGAGTGAAATATCCACCGATGCCGAAGATTCCACAGTATCGGCGACTGCCTTGAACGCCACCCAGCAGCCGGAGTAGCGCGACAGAGCCCAGCCGTGCAGGCCCAGGTCGAGATATTCCTGCACCCCGGCGGGCGCCAGTACAGGCATCATCGCCGCCTTGAAGGCGTGTTCGCTCTGGTGCGCCACGGTGGAGGAGCGCGCCGCGTGATCGTCGCCGCCCACCGCCAGGACGCCGCCGTATTTCCAGGTACCGGCCGAGTTGGCGTGCTTGAAGCCATCGCCGAAACGGTCCACGCCCGGCCCCTTGCCGTACCACAGGCCGAACACGCCGTCATATTTTGCGCCGGGAAACAGATTCACTTGCTGCGTTCCCCACAGCGCCGTGGCGGCCAGGTCTTCGTTGACGCCCGGCTGGAACACGATGTGATGCGCAGCGAGGTGTTGCTTGGCCTTCCACAGCGCCAGATCCAGACCGCCCAAGGGCGAGCCGCGATAACCGGAAATATAGCCGGCGGTGTTGAGTCCGGCGGCCAGGTCGCGTTCCCTTTGCAGCATCGGCAGCCGCGCCAGAGCCTGGGTGCCGGTGAGAAAGACGCGGCCTTCGGTCAGGGTATACCGGTCGTCGAGGGTGATGTTTTCACGCTTCATGGAATA
>CAYHXK010000458.1:0-2118 GCA_964360125.1 uncultured Sterolibacterium sp. | reverse complement strand
GAAGCCGGCGAAGCGTTCGACGATCTTGGCGACGTATACATTGACAACAATGAAACCGGGTTATGGAATTCCGGCGAGCAAAGCATCTCCTTCAATGCGTCGAATACGCAAGCCTGTAAGCTCTCCACCGGTTCGGTGGACGCCTCCCAAAAGCCGAATACCTGCAGTGGCGCCTGGGGGCAGGCGCATGTCAGACAAAGCATGGTAATCGTCTTTAGTGGCAATGTTGCCAGCACCGCAAGTTCCAGGACCTTGTCGATGGGAAGCAGTTGTTCGAAGAACTTCCCGGTGGTTTTGACGGATCAGTACAACAATCCCATGCCTGCGGGAAGTACGCTGACCATCAGCGATAATTCGGTGGTCGATAGTACAGCCCCCACCAAACTTAAAGCAACGGTTACTGTTTCACCGTCATTGATTCCGAACACCAATGCTGCAGGGGGAACTAACCATTACATTACGGTTTCAACGGCAGCCTGTACGGTGCCGGTCAGCGGTGCGTTCAACCTGAATGTATCCACGCCGGCAGCTTCATCAAATACCACGACCGTATTTTCGTACGTAGTGAATTGATGAACTGACAGTTGGAAATTGGGCCGGGCAAGCTGGCCATTTTTTGAAAATAACCGAGTGACTTAGGAAAGCAACAATCCGAACAGCCTGTTGCCGCGGGTGAAACCTGTATCCTTCTGCTGCACCGCAACGTATTGAATTCATCGCCGTTTGACGGTATATTTCCAAGTTCGCCCATTGGGTTGTTGAGGCCGGAGCGCTTTCCCCGTTAGTACCCCAGAAACAAAGGCGGTTACTGGCAAATGGGGCGCCCGGCTTTTTTACCGGCCGCGTTTGCTTTACATTGCTGTATACGCGGCAACTTGTTGAGGAAAGACAAGATGCATCTCCCCCTGCGCCAGGGTCTTTACGACCCCGCCAACGAACACGACGCTTGCGGCGTCGGCTTTGTCGCCCACATCAAGAATCGCAAGAGCCATGCCATCATCGAGCAAGGCCTGCAGATTCTCAAGAACCTCACGCACCGCGGCGCGGTGGGTGCGGATCCGTTGGCGGGCGATGGCTCCGGCATCCTGATCCAGATTCCCGACCGCTTTTTCCGCGAGGAGCTGTCCGCGCAGGACATCAACCTGCCGGCGCAAGGCGAGTATGGCGTCGGCATGGTGTTCCTGCCGCAGGAATCCGCCTCGCGGATGGCCTGCCAGGAGGAGATCGAGCGCGCCGTGCGCGCCGAAGGCCAGGTATTGCTGGGCTGGCGCGATGTGCCGGTGGATAACTCGGTACTCGGCGAGTCGGTCAAGGAAGTCGAGCCGGTG
Source organism: uncultured Sterolibacterium sp. (assembly GCA_964360125.1). Classification (GTDB taxonomy): domain Bacteria; phylum Pseudomonadota; class Gammaproteobacteria; order Burkholderiales; family Rhodocyclaceae; genus JACRAR01. The sequence continues at coordinate 790 of CAYHXK010000458.1, read as the reverse complement.
ATCCGGCAGATTTTCATCGGCCGCGGCGCCGACGTGCTGGTCACCGACGCGCTCGAGCGCAAGCTCTACATCATCCGCAAGCGCTCCGGCCACGCCATCCAGAGACTGAAACTGAAGCACGGCAAGGAATTCTACGTGCCGTCGTTTTCGGCGCGCACCATCATCTACAAGGGACTCTTGCTGGCCGACCAGGTGGGCAATTTTTATCGCGACTTGCAGGATCCCCGCGTCGTTTCGGCATTGGCGCTGGTGCATCAGCGTTTCTCGACCAACACTTTTCCGACCTGGGACCTGGCGCACCCGTTTCGTTTCATCGCCCACAACGGCGAAATCAACACCCTGCGCGGCAACGTGAACTGGATCCGTGCACGGGAACAGGCGATCTCCTCGCCGGTGCTGGGCGCCGACCTGAAAAAAGTCTGGCCCCTGATCTATGACGGCCAGTCGGATTCCGCTTCGTTCGACAACGCCCTCGAACTTCTGGTGATGGGCGGCTACTCGCTGGCCCACGCGATGATGCTGATGATCCCGGAAGCCTGGGAAAAGCACACGCTGATGGACGACAACCGCCGCGCTTTTTACGAGTATCACGCGGCGATGATGGAGCCGTGGGACGGCCCGGCCGCGGTGGCCTTCACCGACGGCCGGCAGATCGGCGCCACCCTGGATCGCAACGGCCTGCGCCCGGCGCGCTATCTGGTCACCGATGACGACATGGTGATCATGGCCTCGGAATGCGGTGTGCTGCCGATACCCGAAGCGCGCATCGTCAAGAAATGGCGCCTGCAGC
>CAYHXK010000457.1:0-2123 GCA_964360125.1 uncultured Sterolibacterium sp. | reverse complement strand
AAGTGGCGGGGATGCTGCGCAGCAAGTACCCGCATGGCTATGACGAGGCGGCGTTCGAGCGGTTTTGCGCGCGCCTCCACTATCACGCCAACCCGCCGGACGATGCCGAGGCCTACCGGCGCCTGCAGCAAACCCTCGACGAGAACCCGGCATTTCCCGCCAACGTGGTGTTCTACATGTCGGTGCGCCCCGCGGAGTTTCCCAATATCCTCGAGAAACTCGGCGAAGTCGAGTTGCTCAAGCAAAAAAACGGCTGGCGGCGGGTGGTGATCGAAAAGCCTTTCGGCCACGATTTGCTGAGCGCGCAAACCCTGCAAAGCAGCCTCTACAAGCATCTCGACGAACCGCAGATTTTCCGCATCGACCATTATCTCGGCAAGGGCACGGTGCAGAACATCATGGTGTTCCGCTTCGCCAACCTGCTGCTGGAGCCCTTGTGGAACCATCATTACATCGATCACGTGCAGATCGTTCATGCCGAGACCCTGGGGGTGGAGGGACGCACCGATTATTACGAGAATGCCGGCGCCTTGCGCGACATGATCCAGAGCCATCTGCTGCAACTGCTGGCCCTGGTGGCGATGGAACCGCCGGTAACCATGGGGCCGGAGCATTTGCGCGACGAAAAAGTCAAAGTGCTCAAGGCGATCCGCCCGATCACCCAGAATGCCGTGCATGCCCATGCCTTCCGCGGCCAGTATTCCAGCGGCACGGTCGATGGCAAGCCGGTGCCCGGCTATGTCGAGGCCGCCGGCGTGGCGCCCGACAGCGTCACCGAGACCTATGCCGCGCTGAAACTCTTCATCGACAACTGGCGCTGGGCCGGCGTGCCCTTCTATCTGCGCACCGGCAAGCGCATGGCGGAAAACAGTTCGGCCATCAGCATCCGCTTCAAGCGCCCGCCGCAGGACCTGCTGCGTCAAACCCACCACGAGCGCTCGCGTCCCAACTGGATATTGCTGGGGATCCAGCCCAACGACTGCCTGAAAATGGAATTGCAGGTGAAGGTGCCGGGTCTCGACCTGAACACCCGCTCCATCAGCCTCGACGCGACCTATCACAAGGGCGGCGATGAAAACTACGATGCCTACGAGGGCTTGCTGCTGGACGTGATGCAGGGGGATCATTCGCTGTTCCTGCGCATCGACGAGGTGGAATGGGCCTGGCGGGTGGTGGATCCGGTGCTGAAAGTCTGGTCGATGGAGCGCGACTTCATCAATACCTATCAGGCGGGCAGCTGGGGACCGCGCGGCACCTACCGACTGTTCGATCGCGACGACCAGTTCTGGCGGCACTCGCTCGACATCGACGGCGCCGACCTGCAGGCCTATTGATGCAGTGCCATGATATGTCTCGGCCAACTGTACACTGGCGCCCGGCATGACAGAGTGACAGCAGTATTTTTGGGGAGCATTTCATGAACCAACCATCCGCCTTGCCAGAACTCGACCACCCCACCCTCGATGTCCCATCGATTCGTCGCTCCCTGTCGAATCGTTTGGTGTATTCCATCGGCAAGGACCCGATCACCGCCACCGACCGCGACTGGTTCTTCAGCGCCGCCGCGGTGCTGCGCGAGCGCCTGATCGAACGCTGGATGGAAACCATGCGCAGCTATTATCAGCAAGACCGCAAGCGCGTCTATTACCTCTCCATGGAATTCCTGATGGGCCGCAGCCTGATGAATGGCTTGCTCAATCTCTGTTGCGAGGAGAAATTCCGCAGCGCCCTGGAGGCGATGGGCCTGAATCTGGCGGACATCCGCGAGCTGGAGCAGGATGCCGCGCTGGGCAACGGCGGCCTGGGAAGGCTGGCGGCCTGCTTCCTGGATTCCATGGCGACGCTGGGGATCCCGGGCTACGGCTACGGCATCCGCTACGAATACGGCATGTTCCACCAGGGCATCGAGGAAGGACGCCAGGTGGAGCATCCGGACAACTGGTTGCGTTACGGCAGTCCCTGGGAGTTTCCGCGCCCGGAAGTGCTGTACCAGGTAAAGTTCCACGGCAGGGTGGTGAATTTCACCGACGAGCACGGCCGCCTGCACTTTCATTGGGTGGACAGCGACGACGTAATGGCGATGGCCTACGACTACCCGATTCCCGGCTACGACACCGGCACGG
>CAYHXK010000456.1:0-2129 GCA_964360125.1 uncultured Sterolibacterium sp. | reverse complement strand
CGATATGCAGCTTGTAACCGTTCCAGCTGACTTTGTATCCTTGGGCATTGCACTTCGTGCCACGCTTCGCGCACCGGGACACAGTTTTTCCAGGGTGACGGCCTGATCTACGCCGATGTGGGCGGGAATGCGAGCGACTTCGGCATTTCCATTCTGAACAACAAGATCGCGTTCGGTACTGGAAATCCGGACACGACCATCCAGTCGGCTACGTCGTTCACGTCGGGAAACTGGATCCAGTTTGCCGCGGTGCGCAGCGGCTCGACGATCAGCCTCTTCGTCAACGGCGTGCAAGAATCGTCGATAAATACCGGCAACGGGGCTGCGCTGAATTCACCGACTGCGATCACCTTTGGCGGTAATACCGTGGATGGCCGGTATTACCAGGGGCTCCTCGACGACGTGACCTTCTACGACCACGCCCTCACGACCGCCGAAATTGTCGGAATATCAAACTCGCTGCCGGGGTAACTTGCGCAGAACCACAGTGTGCTAACTTAGTCGGCTCGTACCGTTAACTCGATTCGCGAGAGTCCCCTGGCGCAAGCCTTCAAAGTGCGGCTCTGCAAGTGGAACGATCTCAGCGCGCATGACCCTCATCGCATGAAGACATGCGCGGCCGACGAAGGCCGCAGGCCGGAGCAGCTCCGCTCGATGGTAGGGCTGGATTTCAACCCGCTCACTTTCACGGCCAGGTCGATTGCGGAATCGAGCTCTCGATCTTCGGTGGACCGGCCAGAAGGAGCTATGGCGCAAGGAATGAACGCCTCGCGAGGCGTGCCGTCGACGTGATATAGCTTTTCAGTGGGCACGCGCACAACGATCTTCGAGTGCGGTAGAACCGTTTCGCCGAGTGCGCCGAGAAGGTGAGCCATGGGCTCGCCCAGCACTGGCGCACCACGCGTGGCATTTAGTCCAATCGCAAGGCCCTCGCCCATGCTGCCGGTCCACCGGCCGACCAGCACAACGACTGGTTGCAGGAATGGTGTACCTCGCGGCGCCACATATTCATTCCACACGCGCCGAATCCCGGTACTTCGAAACTCGGACACGAGTTCGTGCCGCTGGTACGGCAGCATCTCCTGGACGAAGCGCCCCATGATGCCACGAGCCACAGAGGAGTTTCCCCCGCTTGGAGTATCGCGCAAGTCAATCACCAGAGCTCGTACTCCAGGCAGTCCCGCGAGAGCTTTGTCGATTTCCTGTACCAGTGCCTGTTCGCCAAGCGAGTTATGGATGCGTACATAGCCTATCTCGCCAACAGCGCGGTGCGACAGCAGGGAGCTTGATATGGAGTCGGTGGAGACAAACTGGAACTCGCGAACGCCGTCACCAGCCCTGGTCAAGAGGCGGATAGTGTCGCGATCGCGGCGCCCGGCAAGGGCGACCTGTAGCGCCCACTCCCGCGCGGCCGGGTCTTCGCGGGAGAGGAACTTCGGCGCAATGTGACTTACTACCGTCTCGATTGTCTCACCATCGATTGCCAGCACTTGGATACCTGGCTTCAAGCCCGCCCGTTCGGCCGCTGAGTTTGCGCGAACGTCGGAGACGATCGCCCTGCCGTCCGACCAAGTGGCGACTAGATCAGTCTGAGTTGGCACAAGGCGGGGAGACTTTCGCGTATTGATGCCCAAATGAGCGTGCTGATCGTAGAGCTCACCTAGCGCCCGCTCAAGAAGCTCCACGTAGGCGTCACGATCGGTCGCGTTTGTCGCCTGAGGAGCGTAGAACTGGCACACACGTCCCCAGTCAGTCTTCTTGACATCGAAGTACGCATACTCTTCCTCGACGAAGTGGCAGAAGCTGGCGAAGTCGGCGACCCTCTGCGCGCTGGTCGGAAAGTCGTGTTCTTCTGCCACGGAACCCGAAAGCCAGGTTGTGAGTAGCGCCGCGATAGCCAGGCGAGTTGTCGAACCGAAATTCATTCTTGAAATCCCCGTTTATCCGACGCCATTGGTGTCGGATAATTGCCAAGTGTCGCTGTAATCCTGTCAATGTCGTTGTGAACCCGGCCAGTGTCCATTTAAACACGTCAATGTCGATTCATTTTTTGCCTGGACAGCAGTATATAAGTCATAAGCATACACCCGGCATATCTGCGCGTCTTCTCCAGGGAAACATTAAGTACG
>CAYHXK010000455.1:0-2137 GCA_964360125.1 uncultured Sterolibacterium sp. | reverse complement strand
TGGTGCGCGCCAGCCCGCCGACGGTGCCGCCGCCTTCCAGCACCTGCACGCGGCGGCCGGCTTGCGTGAACGCCCAGCCGGCGGCCAGACCGGCGAGCCCGCCGCCGAGAATCAGGGTTTCGCTGTCCATGGCCCGCCGCGGGCCGCGCTAGCGCGCGAGCAGCACCGGAATGGCGGCCCCGTTCGCAACCTGCTGCGCCACGTCGCCGAGCATGAGCTTGTCGATCAGGCTGCGCGTGTTGCCGATGACGATGAGTTCCGCGGCGAATTCCACCGCCCCATTGTGGATCCCCTCGGCGGCGCGCCCGCTCCTGATCACCGTACGCACGTCGCGAAAACCGTGCTCCTCGAACAACGCACGCTGGGTGGCGAGCGTCGTTTCCGCCCTGGCCTTGAGCGCCTCCAGTTGCGGCGTTCCTTCGAGCGCCTCGCGCAGCTCGGCAAGCTCCGCGTCGCTGCTGAGGCCATCCACGGAACTCGGTCCGCCATAGCGCAGCACGTGCAGCAGGATCACAGCCGGCGGCGGCCGGCCGGCGAACAGGCGCACGCAAGCTTCGATGCAGGCCCGGCTGCCTTTGGCGCCATCCACGGCAACAAGTACGCGTTCCATTTTCCCTCCTCCTTGGCTCACTCAGCGTCCGTACCCGCCCGCCCCGGCGCTCACTGGCGCTTGCTCCGCCCCCGCGCCGGCCGCGGTCTTGGCGCCGCCGGTTTGCGCCGACACGGCGTAACCCATCAGGAACCCGATCCAGCTCGCTGCAACGACAACCACGATCCAAAGGCTGCTCTTGTTCATGGGATCTTTTCCTCAGGCTGCTATTTTCCTGATCTTCCAGGTGTACCTGCCGCTTTGCGTGTTTTTCTCGACGACCTCGTTTCCCTTGGAATCGCACATGGCGGCGATGGATTCCCCCGAAGAAGCGTTGTCGAACACCAGTTCCAGCAGTTCTCCCCCCTTCATTTTTTCCAGCGCTTTCTTGGTATAGAGCTGGGGATGCGGGCAAACATATCCGCACACGTCCAGCGCATACAAGCCCTCGGCCTTCTTTTCGAATTTCATCGCTAAACTCCTCCTGTTATGCCGGCACTAGAGTTCGAAAGCGGCCATCTCCCTGGCCATTTTCCTCTCGGTCCACCAGTTGAAAAATTTGACGCCGACGTAGGCGCCGACGAACATGCCGGCGCCGAACATCCATCCCGACACATCCCCCTGGGAAACACGGACGAAGAACGCGCCGACATTGCACCCCAGGCCGAGGCGGGAGCCGATGCCCATCAGAGTGCCGCCGATGATGGCCCACATGGCGAGCTCGCGCGTCGTGCCCTTCCACTTGAACTCGTTGCTCAGCAGCGCCATCACGGCCGCGCCGCCGATCAAGGCGAGCGACATCCAGTCCGCCGGGTTGATCAGCGGATTGGGCAGGCCATTCTCCAGGCCGAAATAAATGTTGTCCATGTTGTCCGCCCCCAGTTTGTTGAAAACCCATCCGACCCACTGGGCTTCCTGCGTCGTGACATACCAGTAGCCCGGGTCGAACACCGTGCCCTTGGCGGAGAGACCGGCGGTGATGCCCATTTCCTGCATCAACTGGCCGAAATTGGTCACACCGAATTTGAGCATCAACCCCTTCATCACATACATGTGGAGCCCGGCGGCGATGCCCAGAGCCAGGCCAGCGATCGCCGTGCGTTTCGATGCCACGATCATGCTCCAGTAGCCGGTGAGATTCACCCCCAGTCCCGCGGTGGGCAGGCGCGCCGCCGCGCGCTTGCGCAGATACCCTTTGCGGTACCAGATCAGGTAGACCCCGATCAGCAGCACCGCCGCCGGCAGCACGATCCCCACCAGCACATCGCCCGCGAAGGACGCAGCAAACGGATTGCGCAGCTCCAGCAACTTGCTGAACCGAGTCACCGGCTGGTCCCATACGTAGCCGGCAAGATACTGATCCACCCAGCCGTCCCCGGCGTTGATCGAAGCGGGCAGTCCTCTCGCCACCGCGGTCTGATGCCAGGAGTAGGGCACCAGATTGTTGGTCCATCCGCCGACGCTCGCGAAGATCGCCTGCGAGACGCTGATCGAAAGGATCACCAGCATCGCCGTGGCGTTGCCCTCGCCCGCCTTGTACAGCGAACC
>CAYHXK010000454.1:0-2162 GCA_964360125.1 uncultured Sterolibacterium sp. | reverse complement strand
GGCCTTCATGGCGTGAATGATGGTGGGCATCGAGGCGGTGATGCGGGCGTCGGAGGTGACCTTGCCGTCCTTGACCGGCACGTTGAGGTCGGCGCGGATGAAGACGCGCTTGCCCTTGATATCGAGGTCGGTGAGACGTTTGAAACTCATGGAAAACCTTTCAACGCAAAGGACGCAAAGGACGCAAAGATTTGCAAGGAATTTGGTTTCCGTTGCGCCCTTTGCGTCCTTTGCGGTGATCTATTATTTGGACTTGGCGACGTGCTGGACGAAACGCAGCATATTGCAGGTGTAGCCGTACTCGTTGTCGTACCAAGCCACCACCTTGACGAAGGTCTTGTCCAGGGCGATGCCGGCTTCGGAATCGAAAATCGACGGCATGGAGCAGCCGCGAAAATCGGTGGACACCACCTTTTCGCTGGTGTAGCCGAGCACGCCTTTGAGATATCCTTCGGAGGCGGCCTGCATCGCCTTGCAGATGTCCTCGTAGGAGGTTTCCTTGTTCAGTTCGACGGTGAGGTCGACCACCGAGACGTCGGAGGTCGGCACGCGGAAAGCCATGCCGGTGAGCTTCTTGTTCAGCTCGGGCAGCACTATGCCGACGGCCTTGGCGGCGCCGGTGGAGGACGGGATGATGTTCTCGAGGATGCCGCGGCCGCCGCGCCAGTCCTTGCTGGAGGGGCCGTCAACGGTTTTCTGGGTGGCGGTGGCGGCATGCACCGTGGTCATCAGGCCGCGCTTGATGCCGAAGTTGTCGTTCAGCACCTTGGCCACGGGAGCCAGGCAATTGGTGGTGCAGGAGGCGGCGGAGACGATCTTCTCGCCGGCGTACTTCGCGTGGTTCACGCCGTAGACGAACATCGGCGTGTCGTCCTTGGAGGGCGCCGACTGGACTACTTTTTTGGCGCCCGCGTCGATATGTTTCTGGCAGGTCTCCTTGGTCAGGAAGAAACCCGTGGATTCGATGACGATATCCGCGCCTACTTCGCCCCATTTCAGGTTGGCGGGATCCTTCTCGGCGGTCAGGCGGATTTTCTTGCCATTCACGATCAGGTTGCTGCCCTCGACGGTAATGCTGCCGTTGAAGTTGCCATGCACGGAGTCGTACTTCAGCATATAGGCCAGATAATCGGGGTCGAGCAGGTCGTTGATGGCGACGACTTCGATTTCTGGAAATTCCTTGGCGATTGCGCGTAACGCCATACGTCCAATGCGGCCGAATCCGTTGATGCCTACTTTGATAGCCATGAGATGTTCTCCTAAATGAATTTACAAAACCCGCATTACAGGACTGACTCCACGGCCTTGACGAGGTTGCCGACCGTAAACCCGAATTCCTTGAACAGAGCGCCCGCAGGGGCTGACTCGCCGTATCGGTCGAGACCGATGACGGCGCCCTCGCCGTCCTTAGCGCCGACATACTTATGCCAGCCGTCGGTGACACCGGCTTCGATGGCGACCCGGGGCACGCCCTTGAGCAGCACGGATTCCCGGTAGGCGGCATCCTGGCGGTCGAAGACGTTGGTGCAGGGCATAGCCACGACCCGCACCGGGATTTCCTCCGCCATTGCCGCCTGAGCCTTGAGGGCCAGATCCACTTCGGAGCCGGTGGCGATGATGATGGCCTTGGGCTTGCCGTTCTTGGCTTCGGAAATGATGTAGCCGCCTTTGGCGATATTGGCGATGGTCGCCGCGTCGCGCGGCACGAAAGGCAGATTCTGGCGCGACAGGCACAACGAGGTCGGGCCGGTGAGTTTTTCCACGGCGCAGGTCCAGGCCACCATGGTTTCCACGGTGTCGCAGGGACGCCACACATCCATGTTGGGGATCATGCGCAGGGTGGCGGTCTGCTCCACCGGCTGGTGGGTCGGGCCGTCTTCGCCGAGGCCGATCGAATCGTGGGTGAACACGAAGATGACGCGTTGCTTCATCAGCGCCGCCATGCGCAGGGCGTTGCGGGCGTATTCCGAGAACATCAGGAAGGTGCCGCCGAAGGGCAGCAGGCCGCCGTGCAGCGCCATGCCGTTCATGATCGCCGCCATGCCGAATTCGCGCACGCCGTAGGAAATGTAGTTGCCAGGCGTTTTGCCGGAGACGGCCTTGCAGCCGGTCCAGTTGGTCAGGTTGGAGCCGGTCAGGTCGGCCGAGCCGCCGAGGAACTC
>CAYHXK010000453.1:0-2169 GCA_964360125.1 uncultured Sterolibacterium sp. | reverse complement strand
GATGCCCAGCATCTGCGGCTGCGAGGGGCCATAGATATCGGCGTCGAGCAATCCCACCTTGGCGCCTTCGGCGACCAGCGCCAGCGCCAGGTTGACGGCGGTGGTGGATTTCCCGACGCCGCCTTTGCCGGAAGCGATGGCGATGATGTTCTTCACGCCGGGGACCATCTTGACGCCGCGCTGCACCGCATGCGCGACGACTTTGCTATACACATTGGCGCTGACATTGCCGACCCCGGCGATGCCCTTGAGTTTCTCGATCGCCCGCTTGCGGATGCCTTCGATCTGGCTCTTGGCTGGATAGCCCAGTTCGATGTCCACCGAGACATCGCCACCCTCGACCTTGATGTTGCGAGCCGCTTTCGAGCTGATCAAGTCCTTGCCGGTATTGGCATCGATCAGCTCCTTCAGCGCCGCTTGTACCGCTTCAATCGTGACAGTCATTACGAATCTCCGAAAATACCCGACTAAAACGGTTGACTATAATCGAATCCGCGAGTTCTGTCACTCCCGGCAGAGCGAAAACCGTCCGTTTCTCCATCGTCATTACTTGCGCCTCCTGTCTCGCCGCCAACGCAGCCAAGGTCAGCCGCCCGCATTATGGCACTAGCTGATAAAATGAATCATTTCCGCAGAGTCCTCATGAGCCGCAAAATCCTCGTCACCAGCGCCCTGCCCTATGCCAATGGGGCCACGCATTTCGGCCATCTGGTCGAGTACATCCAGACCGACATCTGGGTGCGCTTCCAGAAACTGCGCGGGCATGAGTGCTGGTACATCTGCGCCGACGACACCCACGGCACCCCCATCATGCTGCGCGCGGAGCAGGAAGGCATCACCCCGGAGCAACTGATCGCGCGGGTGCATGAGGAGCGCCTGCGCGACTTCGGCGGCTTTCACGTCGCCTTCGACAACTACTACACCACCCATTCGGACGAGACCAAACACCTGGCCGAGGATATCTACGCCAAACTCAAGGCCGCCGGCCTGATCGAGACGCGCTCCATCGAGCAGTTCTACGATCCGCTCAAGCAGATGTTCCTGCCCGACCGCTACATCAAGGGCGAATGCCCGAAGTGCTCCGCCCCCGATCAGTACGGCGACAACTGCGAGGTGTGCGGCGCCGCCTATACCCCGGCCGAGGTGAAGAATCCCTATTCGGCCATCTCCGGCGCCAAGCCCGAACTGCGCCCCTCCGAGCACTATTTTTTCCGCCTCTCCGATCCGCGCTGCCAGGCTTTCCTGCGCCAATACACGCGCGAAGCGGGACGCCTGCAGCCGGAAGCCGCCAACAAGATGCAGGAGTGGCTCGGCCTGCCCGGCGAAAACAAACTCAGCGACTGGGACATCTCGCGCGATGCGCCGTATTTCGGTTTCGAGATTCCCGACGCGCCGGGAAAATATTTCTACGTCTGGCTCGACGCGCCCATCGGCTACATGGGCAGCTTCCGCAATTTTTGCGCCAAGCGCGGCCTGGATTTCGACGAATACTGGCAGCCGGACTCGCAGACCGAGCTGTATCATTTCATCGGCAAGGACATCCTCTACTTCCATGCCCTGTTCTGGCCGGCCGAGATGGCGCACGCCGGCTACCGCACCCCCACCGGCATTTTCGCCCACGGCTTCCTCACCGTCGACGGCGCCAAGATGTCCAAGTCGCGCGGCACCTTCATCACCGCCGAATCCTATCTCCGACTGGGCCTCAATCCAGAATGGCTGCGCTATTACTATGCCGCCAAGCTGAACGCTTCGATGGAAGACATCGACCTCAAGCTGGAGGATTTCACCACCCGGGTGAACGCCGACCTGGTCGGCAAGTACATTAACATCGCAAGTAGGGCTGCGGGTTTCCTTTCGAGTAAATTTGAAGGCAAACTTTGCGAGGTTCGTGGTGTTGCCCATGAAGTCTTGCTAATGTGGCTTCGAGAGCCGGCGGAGAAAATTGCGCGATTCTACGAAGATCGCGAGTATTCCAAGGCTGTCAAAGAGATCATGCACATAGCCGATCTAGTCAATGCTTACGTTGATGAGCACAAACCCTGGGAGATTGCCAAACAAGAGTATAGGTCTTGGGATCTGCACATTGTCTGCAGCACGTGCATTAATGCGTTCCGTATACTGACCATATATTTAAAGCCTATTCTTCCTCTTCTCGCGCAAGAAGCAGAG
>CAYHXK010000452.1:0-2173 GCA_964360125.1 uncultured Sterolibacterium sp. | reverse complement strand
TTTCTTTGCGTCCTCTGCGTCCTTTGCGGTTCAATACCCTCTGGGGCATAAATAGATTTTTCTAGGCTCAACACTCCATCATGAGCAAGGACAAGCTGATCATCGCCGGCCAGGCCTACACTTCGCGTCTGCTGGTCGGCACCGGCAAATACCGGGACTTCGCCGCAACCAAAGCGGCCATCGACGCCTCGGGCGCGCAGATCGTCACGGTGGCGATCCGCCGCATGAACATCGGCCAGGATCCCGGCCAGCCTTCGCTGCTGGAAGTCCTGCCGCCCGCGCAATACACCTACCTGCCCAACACCGCCGGCTGCTACACGGCCGAGGATGCGGTGCGCACCTTGCGCCTGGCGCGCGAGTTGCTGGACGGCCACGACCTGGTCAAGCTGGAAGTGCTGGGCGATCCGAACACCCTGTTTCCGCACATGCCGGAGACCCTCAAGGCCGCCGAGACGCTGGTCAGGGACGGCTTCAAGGTGATGGTGTATTGCAGCGACGACCCGATCCAGGCCAAGCTGCTGGAAGGCATCGGCTGCGTCGCGGTGATGCCGTTGGCATCGCTGATCGGCTCCGGCATGGGCATCCTCAATCCGTGGAATCTCAAGTTGATCATCGACAACGCCAAGGTGCCGGTGCTGGTGGATGCCGGCGTCGGCACCGCCTCGGACGCGGCGATCGCCATGGAACTCGGCTGCGACGGGGTGCTGATGAATACCGCCATCGCACTGGCCAGGGATCCCTTGATGATGGCCGGCGCCATGAAGAAGGCGGTCGAGGCCGGGCGCGAGGCCTGGCTGGCCGGGCGCATGCCGAAGAAGCTCTACGCCGCCTCGCCCAGTTCGCCCACCACCGGCCTGATCAAATGACTGTAGCGCAGCGCGAGCACATCCGCAGTTTCGTGCTGCGCCAGGGGCGCGTCACGCAGGCCCAGCAGCGCCACCACCATGAGGGCATGCCGCTGTGGGGGGTTTCCTATCGCCCCGCCTTGCTCGATCTCGATGCAGTGTTTGGCCGCGCCGCGCCGAAGATCCTGGAGATCGGTTTCGGCATGGGCGAGAGCACCGCCGCCATCGCCGCAGCGCATCCGGACAACGACTACCTCGGCGTTGAAGTGCACACACCAGGCGTCGGCGGCCTGCTCAAGGAAATTGCCGCGCGCAACCTGACCAACATCCGCATCGTCCAGCACGATGCCGTCGAAGTGCTGCGCGACATGATTCCATTGGCATCACTGGCGGGGGCGCACGTCTTCTTCCCCGACCCGTGGCCGAAAAAACGCCATCACAAGCGCCGCCTGCTCCAGCCGGCGCTGGTGCATCTGCTCGCCGAACGCCTGGCGCCCGGCGGCACCTTGCACTGCGCCACCGACTGGGAGGAATACGCGCAGCAGATGCTGGCGGTGCTGGGCGCGGAGCCTTTGCTGGAGAACACCGTCGCGGAATATGCGGCGCGTCCCGCCTACCGCCCGCAGACCAAGTTCGAGAGCCGCGGCCTGCGCCTCGGCCACGGCGTGCGTGATGTGGTGTTCAGTCGGCGCGCGGGAGCCTGATCGCGATGAACCTCGATCCGCATACTCTTGTCGTCGGCGCGACGATCTCGGCATTTCTGATGGCGATTGTTCTGATATATCTGGCGCACAGTTTTCCGCCAGGCATCCGCGGCTTGCGCGAATGGGGCATAGGCCTGGTCCTGATTTTTTTCGCGGCGCTGTTCGGCAGCTTGCGCGGCATGGTTCCGGACTTCGTTTCCATCGTTCTTGGCAACCTGGCCGTGGTTGCCGGCCTCGCCCTGATCTACATCGGCTTGCTGCGCTTCAACGACCGCGGCCTACCCATGCGTTGGCTGGCCGCGGTGATCCTGCTGAACCTGCTGGCGGTGGCCTATTTTACCCACGTCGAATTCAGCTTCCGGATACGCGTCACTGTCGTCACCGCGACGACTGCACTGCTCTTCGGACTCAGCCTGGTGACCATCCTGCAGGGGCGCCCCGGCCACAGCCTGCGTTTCAGCGACGCATTCACCGCTTTCTTTTTTCTCGCCGAAACCCTGATGTCCCTGGCAAGGTCGGTCCAGGCTTTCTGGTTCGAACCGCCCCAAAGCATCTTCCTGTCGACCAGCTGGACCCAGCAGATATTTCTTGCGGGCTACTTCCTGTGCGTCCTGTTGATGGCGG
>CAYHXK010000451.1:0-2182 GCA_964360125.1 uncultured Sterolibacterium sp. | reverse complement strand
TCGCGAAGCTGCCGTAGGTCCCCGCGGCGCTGCCGCTCCAGGTCGCCGTGGCCCCGTTATCCACATCGCTCGAGGTGAGCGTGCCGCCCGCCTCCGGATCGCCGGCCACCACTGCGCCATCGTCCAGGTTGCCGGCTTCCACTACAGTGCCTGCGTTGCCGCCCAGCGCAGTCGTGATTACCGGGGAATCGTTGGTCCCGGCGATGGTGATGGTCAGGTTCGAAGTTGCCGTTGCGCCGGCGGCGTCCGCCACCGTATAGCTGAAGGTATCGGACGATTGTTCCCCCTGCGCCAGGGCTTCCGTCGCAGTCCGAACATTGTCGAGCGTGTAGGTATAGGAGCCGTTGGCATTCAGCGTGAGCTTGCCATAGCTGCCGGTGAAGTCGCCGGTCGTGGTTACGGTTTTCGTGTCGCCATGGTCGACATCGGTGTCGTTGGCTAGCACGTTGCCGGCTGCCGAGGTATCCCCCGCAAACGCCGTATTTCCTGGATTTACCCCGGATTCCGTCACCGCATCGCCGGCATTGGTGTCCGCGAACGCCACCGGCGCGTCGTTGGCGCCATGGACGGTAACAGTAAGAGTCGCGGTCGACGTGGCTCCGGCAGTGTCCTTCATGGTGTAGCTGAAGGTATCGGTCAGAGTGTCGCTTCCTGTGCGCAGCGCCTGCACCGTGACATTCGCATTGTCGAGCACGTAGTTGTAGGTGCCGTCGGCATTCAGAGTGAGTTCACCGTAGATGCCGGTGAAGACGCCGGTCGTGGTCACCGTTTGCGTGTCTACATGGTCGACGTCGGTGTCGTTGGTAAGCACGTTGCCGACTGGGTTTACGCCGGGGCTACCGTTGGTCACGCCGCCCGCTTCAGTCGCACTTGCCGTGTCGGCGTTCGCCACCGGCCCGTCGTTGTTGCCGGAGATGTTGATCGCAATGCGGGCCTGGCTTAGCGTGCCGTTGCCCAGGCGAATGGCATAGACGAACTCGTCGCGGATTTGATCGCCCAAGGCGAGCGCGTTGACATTCGTCGCGCCCAGCGACGACAGCGAACCATCCAGCTTGAATTCGATGTTACCGTTGTTGATGCGAATCCAGTTGCCGGCCGCTGTCTTTTCCCATGCCGATACGCCGTTGGTCACATCGCTGTTTAGCAAATCGAAATCCGGCACGAGCGTATTGCCGTTGCCGTCGTCAACCGAGTAAAGCGACTTGGCATTGCCGCCCAGGTCGTTCGTCATCGCGCCCAGCGTGACGGCGCTTCCGTTGAACAGGGCGGAGGCGAGCAGGCCGTCTTCGCTCCAGCTGTAACCGTCGTCCTTGGCTTGGGGGGTATTGGTGAAGGCTGTCGAATTGGTGGCCATGTGGTCTTTCCCTTTGTTTGAGGTTAGTTGGATGCGCCGTTAGCGGCGTGGGTTCGGGTAGCGGAATCAACCCACAAGACACTGGCGCGAACTGGCGCGCCGGATGTGGCTTGGTAGTGGGAGAGCGTAGTGGCGATGCAAACGCATGCAGGGTAAATTTCCAGGCTAAACAAGCGCGAACTCCCAATTTTGATGATTAACTTTTATTTTAAAAATGTGAAAACACAACTTGCTTTCTTCTCTGGCGGCTTTTCAATTTATGCCGACTAGAGGCGCTCGATCCTGCCTGCCGCAGGGATCGCGTGAAGCCATCTTTTAACACTTGATTGTTACTTGAATATTACTCAATTTGATTTTAATGTCAATTGTATCATTATTGATGTTTGATAGCTCTCAGTTTTCTGCTTGTATGGACTTGGCACGCTTTTTTGGCGTTACCACACCGCAGCTTTTCCTCGGATTTTCCAGCGCAAAGCCTGCGGGGATAACCCGAAATGGAGACGCCGATTTTCTTACATTGTGGATGATCGGGAGGATTGGACATGGGCATCAGGATACAGTCGATGAAGGAACTCAAGGCGGAAATGCTTGCCGTTGCCAAGGGCAAGCGTCAGGCGCCCATCGATGCCGGTCGGATGTCATTCGATTCCGTGGGAGCCGTAATGCGCTTGCTGACACCGGAAAATCGGCAACTGCTTGCCGCCATCGAGAACAACAAGCCGGCATCGGTTGCCGATCTCGCCCGCTTGGTCGGCCGTGCCGAGCCGAACGTCAGCCGCACGCTGGGCAAGCTGGTCGCCGGCGGTTTCGTGCGCCTGAAACCCGGCG
>CAYHXK010000450.1:0-2193 GCA_964360125.1 uncultured Sterolibacterium sp. | reverse complement strand
TCAATACCCTAGAACCAAAGGCGGGCACTAGTAATCGCGCCGCTCGTACATGGCCTGGGCGATGGTGCCGGCGTCGGTGAATTCCAGCTCTCCGCCCACCGGCAGGCCGCGCGCGATGCGGCTGACCTTGAGGCCGCGGGCATGCAGCAGCTCGGACAGATAATGGGCGGTGGCCTCCCCCTCATTGGTGAAATTGGTGGCCATGATGACTTCCTTCACCGCCTGGTCGCTGGCGCGTTCGAGCAGACGCTCGAGCTTGAGTTCCTTCGGGCCGATGCCGTCCAGCGGACTCAGCCGCCCCATCAACACAAAGTAGAGTCCGTTGAAGGCGTGGGTCTGCTCCATCATGTTGAGGTCCACCGGCATCTCCACCACGCACAGCAGCGACGGATCGCGCTTGCCCGAAGCGCAGCGGTCGCAGAGATCGTCTTCGGTAAAAGTATTGCAACGCTGGCAGTGACGGATGCGCTGCAAGGCCTCGGCCAGTGCATCGGCCAGCCGCTGGGCGCCCGGCCGTTCGCGCTGCAGCAGATGATAGGCCATGCGCTGCGCGGATTTCGGTCCGACGCCAGGCAGGCAGCGCAGCGCCTCGATGAGTTTTTCGAGACTGCCCGGCGCGGACATCAGAACGGCAGTTTCATGCCGGGCGGCAATTGCATGCCGGCGGTGAAGCCGCTCATTTTTTCCTGCGCGGTGGCCTCGGCCTTGCGCACGGCGTCGTTCATGGCGGCGGCGATCAGGTCTTCCAGCATTTCCTTGTCGTCCATCACCGAGGGATCGATATTCACGCGGCGCACGTCGTGCTTGCAGGTCATGAGTATCTTGACCATGCCGGCGCCGGACTGTCCCTCGACCTCGACCGAGGCCAGCTCCTCCTGCGCCTTGGCCATGCGCTCCTGCATCTGTTGCGCCTGTTTCATCAGGCCGGCGATGCCACCTTTCATCATGCTGATTTCTCCCGGATCGGTCAGTCAATCAACTGACGGGTTTAATGGATGATTCGTTGATTGTGGCGTCGAACAGTTCGATCACTTCGCGCACGAAGCCATCCTGCTCGATGGCGGCGATGGCCTGCTCCTGACGTTCGCGCTGGACCATGCGGCTGCGCTCGACCGGCGTTTCCGCGGCGGTGTCGGCCAGCACGATGTTGAGCCGGAGCGGCCGGCCATAGTAAAGCTGCAACTCGGACTGCAATTTATCCTGATGCGCCTTGCCCAGCAGGAATTTGTGCGCCGGCGGCAGACGCAGGGTAATCACCTCCGCGCCGAGTTCCGCCAACTCGCAATGCTGGGCCAGACTCCGCACCATGCCGCCGAGATTGAGGCGGGCCGTGATGGCATGCCAGTCGTCCGTATCGCCGTCCTGTGCGGGCGATGCAGCAGCGGCCTTGGGTCGCGCGGCTGCAGCGGCAGTGGTCGACTTGGAGGCAGAGGGAGATGCAATAGGAGTCGTTGCTGCGGACGATGCCGCAGACGATGCAGCAGTACGCGCAGCAGTTGCGGTGGAATCCACGCCCAGCGGCGCCGGCGTCTCCGGGCGGAACGCAAACAGGCGCAGCAGCGTCATGCTGAAGCCGGCGCGCTCGTCGGGCGCCAGCGCCAGATCGTCGCGCCCGTGGATACAAATCTGGTAGGCGAGTTGCAGAAAATCCGCAGCGAAGGCGGCGTCCCCGGTGACATACGGCGCGAGGCGCAGTCTTTCGCCGTCGTCGGCCAGAGCTTGCGGCGCAAACTGCGCCAGGGCGATGCGATGGAACAGCGTCGCCAGTTCCTGCAGCGCCGAATCGAAGCTGAGGCTGCGCGACTCCATGACTTCGGCGACTTGCAGCAATGCTTGCACATCGCCGGCGGCCAGCGCATCGAGCAGGCCGTACAGGTAGTCGTCGCCGACCGTGCCGAGCATGTCGCGCACATTGGCTTCCTCGACCCGCCCGGCGCCGTGGGCGATGGCCTGGTCGAGCAGGCTGAGCGCATCGCGCATGCTGCCGGCGGCGGCCTTGGCGAGTTGTTTCAAGGCCGGCGTCTCGCAGGGCACGCCCTCCGCTTCGAGGATGCGCGCCAGATGCGCAATGATATGCGCCTGCGGCATCTGCTTGAGGTTGAACTGGAGGCAGCGGGACAATACCGTCACCGGAATTTTCTGCGGGTCGGTGGTGGCAAGGATGAACTTGATATGCTCGGGCGGCTCCTCCAG
>CAYHXK010000449.1:0-2194 GCA_964360125.1 uncultured Sterolibacterium sp. | reverse complement strand
GAATTGCGCACGATGATGCCAGCCAGGGCGATCATGCCGATCATCGAGGTCGCCGTGAACTGCGAACCGAACAGCGCATGCCCCGGCATCACGCCGATAACGGTGAGCGGGATCGGCGCCATGATGATGAGCGGCACCAGGTACGACTTGAACTGCGCCACCACCAGCAGGTAGATCAGCACCAAGCCAACGGCATAGGCGATGCCCATGTCGCGGAAAGTCTCGTAGGTCACCTGCCATTCGCCGTCCCACTTGACGCTGTAACCGGCATAGGGATCCTTCGGCTGCCCGAAGTAATGCGTCTCCAGTTCACCCGGCGCGAAGCGCTGCTCAGTCGGCCCCTTCTCCGGAACGGCGAGCGGAGGAAAGGCGGCGCTCAACTGCCGTTGTATGGCGAACATGCCATACAACGGCGAATCAAGCGTGCCGCCCATGTCCCCGGTGACATACACCACCGGCAGCAGATCCTTGTGATAAACCACTTGCTCGCGCGGCAGCATGCGTACCTCGGTGAGCTCGGAGATCGGCACCAGATCGCCATCGCGAGAGCGCACTCGGAGTTTCAGCAGCTGGTCGATCGAGTTCTGCCTTTCCGCCGGCAGGGTGATGCGCACCGGAATCTCGTATTTGGCGTCGCCATCATGCACCGGCGTCACGTTCTCGCCTGCCAGTCCCAGGCGCACCACTTCGACGATGTCCTGCTGCGCCACGCCGAGCAGCGCCGCCTTGCCTTGCGCCACGCGCAGGACGATTTTCTGCACTGGAGTGGCGCTGCTGTCATCAACCCCGATGATGTCGGCGGTGCTTTCAAACAGGCTGCGCACCCGCTTTGCCACCGCGATCTGGCCGGCGTAGTCCGGACCGTAGATTTCAGCGACGATGGGCGAAAGCACTGGCGGACCCGGCGGCACTTCCACCACCTTGACATTGCCGCCGTGTTTGCGGGCAATCGCCGTCAAGGCGTCGCGCACCGATATCGCCACTTCATGACTCTGGCGATCACGGTGTTTCTTGTCTGCGAGGTTGACCTGGATGTCGCCCATCTCGGAATTGGTGCGCAAGTAATATTGACGCACCAGTCCATTGAAGTTAATGGGACTGGCGACACCTGCATAGACCTGGTAGTCGCTGACTTCCTCGACTTCAGCCAGATGCGCGCCCAATTCGCGCAGCACCTTGGCGGTTTCCTCCAACGGCGTGCCGACCGGCATGTCGAGCACCACCTGGAATTCGCTCTTGTTGTCGAATGGCAGCATTTTCAAAACCACCAGCTTGACCATCACCAGCGATACCGAGGCCAGGATCGCCGCCAGGACGCCGAACCATAGCTTGCGTCGGGCGCGCTTGCCGGTCTGCTCCTCGAGGAAGGGCGTAAGCACGCGACGGAACAGCCGTTCCAGCTTTCCGGCGCGCTGCTCTCCAACTGGCGTGGCAGGGTGACCATGCCCATCCTTGCCGCCGAGCAGTTTCAAAGCCAGCCAGGGCGTGATGACGAAGGCGATAGCCAGCGAGATGAACATGCCCATCGAGGCGTTGATCGGGATCGGACTCATGTAGGGACCCATCAGGCCGGTGACGAAGGCCATCGGCAACAGGGCCGCGATCACCGTGAAGGTGGCCAGGATGGTCGGCCCGCCGACCTCATCCACCGCCAGGGGAATGATCCGCCACAGAGGTTTTTCCGGTTCCAGCGTATGCCAGCGGTGAATATTCTCGACCACCACGATGGCGTCATCGACAAGAATGCCGATGGAAAAGATCAGGGCGAACAGCGAAACGCGGTTCAAGGTGAAGCCCCACGCCCAGGAGGCGAACAGCGTCGCCGCCAGGGTGAGCGTCACCGCCACGCCAACGATCACGGCTTCGCGCTTGCCCAGTGTCAGCAGTACCAGCAGCACGACGAAGGCGGTGGCGAAAATCAGCTTGCCGATGAGCTTTTGCGCCTTGTCGGTGGCCGTCTCCCCATAATTGCGCGTCACGGTGAACTCGACGCCCTGCGGAATCACCGTGCCTTTCAGCGCTTGAGCGCGGGCGATCACCGCCGTAGCGACATCGGCGGCGTTGACACCGGGTTTTTTCGACACCGACAGAGTCACTGCTGGAAACTCGCCATTCACTGCTATGCCTTTGGTCTTGGCGGCGGCGCCGGCGCCGGACCCCCCAAAGAGCCCGGGGGGGGAGGCGCCGACGGCGC
>CAYHXK010000448.1:0-2197 GCA_964360125.1 uncultured Sterolibacterium sp. | reverse complement strand
AATCTCCCAAGGCGAAATGCGCATGCCCGGTTGCGGAACTGCCAGCCTTATTCGCTGGGCACGAAAATCCACAGCAGGATGTACAGGAGCAGCCCCGACCCTCCCACAAACAACAGCAGGGTAAACAGGAAGCGCCAAAACCAGGCGTCCATCTCGGTCGCCACTGCGAGACCGCCGCACACTCCACCGATCCAGCGGTCCGACTGGGAACGCCGCAGCCGGTTGATTCCGGCGATCTTCGGTTCCGTCGATGGCGGAGCATCCAGCAGCCTGGCTTTGGCGCGCACGAATTCATCGTCCGTCAAGCCGCCGCGTTGGCGGAGTTGTTCCAACTTGATCAATTCGTCGGCGAATGTCATGGCAAGCTCCTATAACGGATTATGCTGCGAATTTGAATCTCCGGATACCTCGAAGGAGTGTACCCCCCCGCCTTTTTTCAACATGGCGGCCATTTCGCGCTACCATCCCCCTGGCGTAGCGTCAGCCTCGGCAAGGCCGCGATGCGGCCTGCCCACTTCCAATCCATACCCGAAAAGCGGATACCCCATGCAACCAAGACATGCATTCATCATCTTCGGCCTGGCTGCCGGCCTCGGCGCAAATGTGCTGGCCCAGACCTGCCCGGCAAACGGATCGGCGCCGGCCTACCCGGTCAGCCATAAAGTCGAGCAGCAGGACAACTACCACGGCACCACCATCGCCGATCCATACCGCTGGCTGGAAGATGCCAACAGTGCCGACACCCGGCAGTGGGTCGACGCCCAGAACCGGGTGACCCAGGCCTACCTGGGCCAGATTCCCGAGCGCGAAAGCATCAAGGCGCGCCTGACTCAGCTGTGGAACTACGCGCGCTACAGCGTGCCGTTCAAGGAAGGCGGGCGTTACTTCTACAGCCGCAACGACGGCCTGCAAAACCAGTCCGTGCTGTACACCCTGAAAAACCTCAAGGCTGTACCGCGCCTGCTGCTCGACCCCAACACATTGGCGGCGGACGGCACCGTTGCGCTGGCCGGGATGGCGGTGAGCCCGGACGGCAAGCATCTCGCCTACGGCACCGCCGCCTCCGGCTCCGACTGGAACGAGTGGAAAGTGCGCGACATCGACAGCGGCAAGGACCTGGACGACCACCTGAAATGGGTAAAATTTTCCGGGGCCGCCTGGACCCGCGACGGCAAGGGCTTCTACTACAGCCGCTACGACGCGCCGCAGGAGGCGACCAAGCTGGCCGACACCAACTACTTCCAGAAGCTGTACTTTCACAAGCTCGGCACGCCGCAAAGCAGCGACGTGCTGGTGTATGACCGCCCGGACCAGAAGGAATGGGGCTTCCGCGCCCAGGTCAGCGACGACGGCCGTTACCTGATCATCACCGCGACCAAGGGGACGGCGCATAAATACCGGATCTTCTACCAGGACCTGAGCAAGCCTCACGCGCCGGTAGTGGCCCTGATCGACGGCTTCGATGCCGCTTACAACTTTATCGACAACGCTGGCCCGGTGTTTCTGTTCCGCACCGACCACCAGGCGGCGCGTGCGCGCATCGTGGCCATCGATACGCGCCGGCCGGCGCCGGCGCATTGGCGCGAAATCGTTCCAGAGGCGGCGCAGACCCTGGTGTCGGCCAGCGTCCTGAACCAGCAGCTGGTGGTCGGCTACCTGGCCGACGCACGCAGCCTGGTCAAGGTGTTCGATCTGAACGGCAAAGCGCTGAGTGAAGTCGAATTGCCCGGCATCGGCAGCGTCACCGGCTTCGGCGGCAAGCGCGGCGACTCCGAGACCTTCTATGCCTTCACCAGCTTCACCAGCCCGAGCACGATCTATCGCCACGACATGAAATCCGGCAAGAGCCGCGTGTATCGCCAGCCAAAAGTCGATTTTGATCCGAGCGCCTACGCAACACGCCAGCAATTCTTCACCAGCCGCGACGGCACCAGGGTGCCGATGTTCATCGTCGCCCGGAAGGGGCTCAAGCTCGACGGCGGCAACCCGACTTACCTGTACGGCTACGGCGGCTTCAATATCTCCCTGACCCCAAGCTTTTCGCCCGCCAACCTGGCGTGGATGGAAATGGGCGGCGTCTTCGTGCTGGCCAACTTGCGCGGCGGCGGCGAGTACGGCGAAGCCTGGCACGCGGCGGGCACCAAGCTGCACAAGCAGAACTTGTTTGACGACTTCATCGGCGCGGCCGAATGTCTGA
>CAYHXK010000447.1:0-2216 GCA_964360125.1 uncultured Sterolibacterium sp. | reverse complement strand
CCGGCAAGATCGGCAACAACAACAAGTTCAGCCCCATCCCCTTCATCGAGATCAATCCCGACCTGGCGGCCGAGCTGGGCATCGGCCGCGGCGAATACGTGCGCATGGTGTCGCGCCGCGGCGACGCGCTGGCGATGGCGCAACCGACGCAGCGGGTGCCGAAGAACATGGTGTTCCTGCCCTTCCACTTCTACGACTGCGCCAACCGCCTGACCCTCGGCCTGCTCGACCCGCACTCGCGCCAGCCCGCCTACAAGCAGTCGGCCATCCGCATCGAGCGCATCGCCGACCAGCCGGCGGCGGCGCAGCTGTCGATGGAAATGCGCAAGTTCTAACGGGTCAACTATTCCACTTTCCGCCATGTTCCCCATCCGCCCCGACGAACCCGATTACGCCCTGCTCAAAGACCCGGCCTGCCACAGCCACAACCGCTACGGGCTATCCATCGAGACCGTGCCGCCAGGCCATGCCCTGCGCGAGCAAAGTCTCAACATCAACGGCGACGCGGCGATTGGCGCCAACCCCAACCGCTACAAACAGCACGGTTTCTTCTTCAACGCCGACAACTGCATCGCCTGCCATGCCTGCGAATCGGCCTGCTCGGAAAAGAACGACGTTCCCGCGCACCTCGCCTTCCGCTCGGTCGGCTTCGTCGAAGGCGGCAGCTATCCGAACAGCCAGCGCCTCAACATCTCGATGGCCTGTAACCATTGCGACGACCCGGTCTGCCTGAAAGGCTGCCCGACCCGCGCCTATACCAAGTTCGCGGAATACGGCGCGGTGCTGCAGGATCCGGACATCTGCTTCGGCTGCGGCTATTGCACCTGGGTCTGCCCCTACAACGCGCCGCAACTCGACCCGGTCAAGGGCCAGGTATCCAAATGTAATATGTGCGTAGACCGCCTGGAAGTGGGGCTGAAGCCCGCCTGCGTCTCCGCCTGCCTCGGCCAGGCGCTGGACTTCGGCGTGATCGAGAACATTCCGGCAGGCCGCAGCCAGGCCAAGGTCGAAATCCCCGGCTTTCCGCGCAGCGACATCACCCGTCCCAACATCCGCTTCCAGCAGACGCGCGTCACCCAGCGCGAGATGCTGCGCATGGACAGCACTCCGCTGAAATACCACCGTGATGATGCCTCGGGCCGCTTCGTCCCGGTGCTGGACCCCAAGCACGGTTTCAAGCGCCAGTGGAATCTCGGGAAACTGCTGAGCTCGCACGAGAATGCCCACATCGCCTTCACCCTCAGCGTGCAGGCGGCGATGGGCGCCTTCCTGTTGCTGGTCGTGGGCGGATGGCTCGGCATGGCCCCGGTCGTGGAATACGCGGCGAGCGCCGCCTGGCTGCCCACGCTGGGCGTGCTGCTGGCGTTGATGAGCTTTGGCCTGTTCCGGCTCAACCTGCACCTGGGCAAGCCGCAGCGTTTCTATCGGGGCTTCAACAACTGGCGGCTGTCGCCGGTGAGCCGGGAGATTGCCGGCGTGTCGCTGTTCGCAGGCTCGCTGGCGGGCTACACCTTCTTCAACCTGTTCCCCAGCTTCCCCCTTGCCGACTTGCTGAAACCTGTCAGCGCGGCCGCGGGATTGTTGGGACTGAGTGTCGGCGGTTATTACATGATCAGGCTCTACCGGATTCCGGCGCGGCCCTTCTGGAACCACAGTCATACCGATGCGGCTTTCGTCGGCACCGCCTTCAATCTCGGTGGCCTGCTGCTGGCGCTGCTGGCGCTGGCCTTCGGCGTGCTGACGCCTGCGCTGACCAAGCTGCTGGCGCTCTCGGTCGGCTGCGGACTGGCGCTGGAAGCACTCGGCCTGCTGGCGCACGCGGGCGCGCTCAAGTCGGCGCACAGCGAAGGCGCGGCTTCGTTCTACGAGCAGACCACCACCTACGGCTACCCCTACTGGCTGCGCAACGGCCTGCTGCTGCTCTCCCTGTTGCTGGCTGCGGCCATCGCCGTGACGGGCCAGCCGCAGTCGTTCCTCCCGCTGGCGCTGGCTGCCGTGACCGCCTCCATCCTCGGCCGCGCCCTGTTTTACGTGCTGGTGATTCCGACCACCCTGCCCGGCGCCTTCTTCTGGCGCAACCCGGGCTTCGTCGCACCCGCGCGGGAAACCGGCCTGGCGAAGATGCCGCAGGTGGGCGTGGTGATGGACGGCCACTGAAGCACACGCGGCACGGCACACGTTAGCGGCAGCAGCGCAGAACGAGCCTCGCCCGATAA
>CAYHXK010000446.1:0-2238 GCA_964360125.1 uncultured Sterolibacterium sp. | reverse complement strand
ACGCCGGAAAGGTAGACCTGGGCTTCATCGATCCGCCCTACAACACCGGCAACGAAGGCTGGTGCTACAACGACAACGTCAACAGCCCGATCATGAAGGAGTGGCTATCGACCAACCCGGTGGATGGCGAAGACCTGCTACGCCATGACAAATGGCTGTGCATGATGTGGCCGCGCCTGGTGCTGCTGCGCGAACTGTTGTCCGAGCGCGGCTCGCTGTGGATGACCCTCGACGACAACGAGGTGCATCGGGCGAGGATGGTGATGGATGAGATTTTCGGGGATAGCAATTTTATTGCCAGTGTTGCCTGGGAAAAGCGTTTTACCAGAAGCAACAACGCGAAGATGTTCTATTCGATCAAAGATTCGATCCTTGTTTATCGGAAAAGCGAGGCGCTGAGCGTAATCAAAGAAGCACGTACTGAAAAATCTGACGCGAATTATGTTAATCCGGACAACGACACGCGTGGCGCGTGGATGACATCGTCCTATGTGAATCCTGCTACTAAGTCTGAGCGTACTGGCCTTGTTTACAAGATTCATCGTCCAGCCGATGGCGTGCTGATCGAACATCCGACCCATGCGTGGAAGTATGGCCCCAGCGAGCACCAGCGCCACGTTGAGGAAAATAGACTCTGGTGGGGTAATGACGGTATGGCCGAGTACCCGCGTTTGAAGCTCTTCCTCAATGAGGCGTCTGTTCTGGTGCCGATTGATCTTTGGCGTTTTGATGAAGCAGGAACAACCGACGATGCAGGGGCTGAGCTAAAGCAAATGTTTGGGAGCCAGATTTTCGACACGCCAAAACCAACAAGCCTTATCGAGAAGATCGTATTGTTAGGTAGCGCGAACGACGCTCTTATCCTCGACAGCTTCGCGGGCAGCGGCACCACCGCCCACGCCGTGCTCAAGGCCAACGCCAGGGACGGCGGCCAGCGCAAGTTCATTCTCGTCGAAGGCGAGGACTACGCCGACCGCCTCACCGCCGAGCGGGTGCGCCGCGCCATCAAGGGTTATGCCTGGGCCGGCACGCAGCGCGAGGAACTGCTGCGCGAGAAGATCACCTGGACGCAGTTCAAGAAATCCGACGAGTGGCAGCGGAAGATAGAGGCGATCAAGGCGCGCGAAGGCTTCGCTGAAGGTGACGCGCGACAGATGGATTTGGTCCCCTCCCCCTTGAGAGGGGAGGGACAGGGAGGGGGTGGGCCAACAACTGCGCCTGCGGCGGGCGCGCGTAAGCGTGCACGGCGTTTCGACAAGATCGCCGTGAAGATCGACGACGGCATATTGTTGGTCGAAGGCGAGAAGCGCGTCTCGCAGATGGTCGATGGCCTCGGCGGCGAGTTCGCCTATTGCACCCTCGGCGAGCCGCTGGATATAGAGAAGCTTTTGTCGGGAGAGTCGCTGCCCGATTTCGATGCGCTGGGCGCCTGGCTGTTCCATACCGCCACCGGCGGCACGCTGGCGCCGGCGCCCAAGAGCGCGCCGCAATGGTATCTCGGCGAGGCCAAGGATGCGCATGTGTGGCTGATCTATGAGCCCAGCCTGGCTTTCCTCAAGTCGCCCGAAGCGGCGCTGACCTTGTCCAAGGCCGACGGTTTTTCCGCCTGGGGCAAGGCGAGGAACCAAGGCCAGGGCGACGGCAAGCGCCATCTGGTGTTCGCGCCGGCGAAATACCTGTCCAACAAGCAGCTCACCGAGCGCGGCGTCGACTACGCGCCGCTGCCGTTCGCGCTGTATCGGGAGGGTTGAGATGACTGCCTACAGCGACCGTACCAAGCTGGAATTGCGCAAGTTCGCCGATGCCCTTGCCGCGCTCGAAGAGGCGGCGCTCGAAAACGAAACGCGCATGGCGCGCGATTCCTTGCTCCTGCGCTATGTGTTTACTTTCGAAATGGCTTGGCAGGCCATGCGTCAGGTCCTGCTGGATCGCGGCGACACGGAAACCCCGCGAGTCGCGTTCTCGACGCTGGACACAGCGTTCAAGGTGGGCATCGTTCGTGATCCAGCCCTGTGGGACGAGTTGCGCAAGGCCAGGAACGGCGTAGTCCACGCCTACGACGAAGCCGAAGCGATTGCATTGGCCGCCTTGGTCAGGCAGAGAGCGTTGCCTACCTTACGTGCGCTGCTGACGGACCTGGAGGCGGGCGGTAAGTAGCGTGGAAACGACATTTGGAATCTCGCCGCCGATCGCGGCTCGATTGAGGGCGATCTTCGACTCGTTTCCGGGACTTGATCG
>CAYHXK010000445.1:0-2242 GCA_964360125.1 uncultured Sterolibacterium sp. | reverse complement strand
CATCTTTAAGATGAATTTACCTCGTAACCCATTCAGCTACGGCACTTAGAGTGCGCCTTGGCAATCCAGGGAACGCGGGCAATGTGGGCAGGGCAGACGAACTGAAACGGGCGCCATGCCTTAACCAGCATGGCGCCCGCTTGAAGAATTCGGTAATAAGGTCAGATCGCCTTGATGGCGGCCGACAAGCGGCTTTTATGCCGAGCAGCTTTGTTCTTGTGAATGATTTTCTTGTCGGCAATGCTGTCGATGGAACTCATCGACTCGGAGAATACCGCCTGGGCGGCAATCTTGTCGCCGGCAGTGATTGCTTTCTGCACCTTCTTGATCGCGGTGCGCAGGGTCGAACGCAAGCTCACGTTGTGAATACGCTGCTTGATTGCTTGACGTGCGCGTTTGCGCGCTTGTGCGCTGTTTGCCATTTGTGTTGTTCCAGCTAGAGCTTGAAAGCCGAGCATTGTAGAGGCTTTTTGGCGCCGATGCAAGTCGTGCAAGCAGGCTATTATCATGCCATGTTCCTATCGCCGACCGCATGAATCTGCTCCGAACCCTTGCCACCGTCAGCGGTATGACGCTGCTGTCGCGTATTCTCGGCTTTGTCCGCGACTTTGTCATTGCCCGGACCTTCGGCGCCGGTCTGGCAACCGACGCATTCTTCGTCGCCTTCCGCCTGCCCAACCTGCTGCGGCGCCTATTTGCGGAGGGCGCCTTCTCGCAGGCTTTCGTCCCTATTCTGGCCGAATACAAGCACCAGCGCGGCGAGGCGGAAACCCGACGCCTGACCGATCATGTCGCCACCCTGCTGACGCTGACATTATTGGCGGTGACAACCTTAGGCATCGCGGTAACGCCGGTATTGATCTATCTCACTGCTCCCGGTTTCGCCGCGGACGCGGAAAAATTCGCCCTGACAGTCCAACTCACCCGCATCACTTTTCCTTACATCCTGTTCATGTCGCTGGTGGCCCTGTCCGCCGGCATACTCAACACCTGGAGCCGCTTCGCTTTGCCGGCGTTCACGCCGGTGCTGTTGAACCTCAGCTTTATCGCCATGGCCCTGCTGACGGTACCCTATTTCGATCCGCCGGTCTTGGCATTGGCATGTGCTGTACTGCTGGGCGGGTTATTACAGCTCGCGGTACAACTGCCGGCCCTGGCAAGAATCGGCATGTTGCCGCGCTTCGCCTTCAGTCTCAAGGATCCTGGCGTCAACCGCATCCTGAAATTAATGGCGCCGGCCGTACTGGGCGTATCAGTGGCGCAAATATCACTGCTGATTAATACTGTTTTTGCCTCATTCCTGCCCGACGGCAGTGTCTCCTGGCTCTACTATGCTGATCGCCTGATGGAGTTTCCAGCCGGCCTGCTCGGCGCGGCGCTGGGCACAATCCTGCTGCCCAGCCTGTCGAAATTTCACGCCAACGCACAACCCGTAGAGTTTTCCGCGCTGCTCGACTGGGGAATCCGCCTGACGCTGCTGCTCACCCTGCCGGCCGCCTTGGCGCTAGCCATCCTGGCCGTACCGCTGATATCAACGCTGTTCCAGCATGGCGCCTTCCACGCTGCCGATGTACTGCAGACGCGCAACGCCCTGGTTGCCTACAGCATCGGCCTGGTCGGCCTGATCCTGGTTAAAGTGCTGGCGCCCGGCTTCTATGCCCAGCAGAATATCCGCACGCCGGTAAAAATCGCCCTAGTCACTTTGGCGGCCACTCAACTGATGAATATTTTCTTTGTAGGCTGGCTGCGCCATGCCGGCTTAGCATTGTCTATTGGCCTGGCGTCATGCTTCAACGCTGCCCTGCTCTACCACGGCTTGCGCCGTAGCGGCAACTACACGCCGCAGGCAGGTTGGGGCAGTTTCCTCGGCAAGCTCGCTCTGGCGTTGCTGGTCCTGGGGATGGTGCTGTGGTTCGGCATGGGGACGAATGACGCCTGGCTGCACATGGCGACGCTGGAGAAAGTTTGGCGCATCGCGGCCCTGGTCTGCGGCGGGGGGCTGGCCTACTTCGCTACCTTGGCGCTTCTGGGTTTCCGGGTTGGCGACTTCAAACAGCGCGGCGCAGCATAATGTTGCGCCGCAATTACATCTGTTCTCGATAGGCAAAATAACGGGCGGCACACAAGCCGCCCGTTTGCTGCCTGCTGCCTAGACTCTTATCACGAAATCAAGGGCACGATCATCAACGCCACGATGTTGATGATCTTGATCAGCGGGTTCACCGCCGGACCCGCCGTGTCC
>CAYHXK010000444.1:0-2247 GCA_964360125.1 uncultured Sterolibacterium sp. | reverse complement strand
GGTGACCTCGCACGTGCGCATCGCCGACGACCCCGAGTCGCTGCATGCGGTGCGCGTCGCCACCGGCGAGGCGGATGCGGTGATCGGCGGCGACGTCATCGTCACCGCCGGCGCCGATGCCCTGGCCAAGATGGCCGTCGGCCGCACCCGCGCAGTGGTGAACTGCGCCAATACCCCAACCGCCGCCTTTACCCACGATCCGGACTGGCAGTTCCCGCTCGCCCGGATGCGCGCCAGCGTAGCCGATGCGGTAGGCGCGGAAAACGCCTTCTTCCTCGACGCCACGGCGCTGGCAACCCGCTTGATGGGCGACGCCATCGCCGGCAACCTGTTCCTGCTCGGCTACGCCTGGCAGCAAGGGATGGTGCCGGTATCCTTCGCCGCCATCGACCAGGCCATCGAACTCAACGGCACTGCCGTCCCCATGAACCGCCAGGCTTTCCTCTGGGGCCGACGCGCGGCGCACGATCTGGCGGCGGTCGAAGCTTATGCGAAGCCGCCGCAGGCCATGGCGTTCAAGAAAACGCCGACGCTGGAAGAACTCGTCGCCCTGCGCATCGAGCAGCTCACCGCCTATCAGGACGCCGCCTATGCCGCGCGCTATGCGGCGCTGGTGGAGCGCGTACGGCAGGCCGAAGCGGTGCTGGGCGGCACCCGGCTGGCTCAAGCCGTGGCCCGTTACTACTTCAAGCTGCTGGCGATCAAGGACGAATACGAAGTGGCGCGGCTGTATGCCGAAAGCGACTTCCTCGATAACATCGCCGCCAGTTTCGAAGGCGACTACACGCTCCGCTTCCATCTTGCCCCACCGCTGCTGGCCAGGCCCGACCCGGTCACGGGCATCGTCAAGAAAACGGAATTCGGGCCCTGGACGATGGGGATTTTCCGCCACTTGGCCAAGCTGCGTCGCCTGCGCGGCACCCGCTGGGACGTCTTCGGCCGCAGTGTCGAGCGCAAGCTGGAGAGGCAACTGATCGGCGACTATGAAGCAGATATCGCGGCCATCCTCTCGACACTCTCCCCCGCAACGCTATCCACCGCCGTCGAACTCGCCAGCCTGCCCGAACAGATCCGCGGCTACGGCGATGTCAAGATGAAAAGCATCGCCGCCGCACGGGCGCAGCGCGAATCATTGCGCGAACAACTGCGCCACCACCCTGAGTAAGGCACTACGCGATTCCGCATTGCAACAATATTTCAACTTCACCATCAGTAATCCGATATAAACCAGCGTACAATATTGTTGCTGCGATGCAGCATTAAGTGCCTGACAAGGCTTTCCCCACGAGGCGAATTGCGCTTGCCGGCCTGCCGCCGCCCAATCCGGGCCGCACCGAAAGGAATAACAGATGCATGCGAATTACCCGAAGATACTACCCTGGCTGGCCAACCAGGCTGGCCTTCCACTGGCTCGCGCCGAGGTATTGTGGAGCGACGCCCTGCGTCATGCCACAAAACAATCGGCCATCGTAGAGTCACCGGAATACTGGAAGCTGGCCGTCGACCGCCTGATACAACTGATCGCCGTCGAATCGAGGGAACTGCGCGCCATGCCCTTCGGCTTCGGCCCACTGGTTCGACTCCCGGCACAGTTGTGGCTGCACGGACTGACCGCCCAACAAGCCATGCTGGGGATCGCGGCAAACTCGGCACGCTGGTGGCAGCGGCGCACCTGCTAGTGTCCATCGCTGTAGGGGCCCGCAGGGCGGTGGGAGGCCGAAGGCCGGGACTGCCCGAAGAGGTAGAACCACCCGTAGGAGCCAGAAGTGCGGAACCACCCGAAGATGTCTAGCCGTGACGTTAACCTGTTGTTGATTTCCCTTGACTTCAAATATTAGCCAGACTAGACTAACACTCAATATTCCAGAGGAGTCATCATGCACGCGGTCAACATGTTGCAAGCCAAGTCCAGCTTATCCAGGCTAGTTGATGCTATTGAGCAGGGTGAAGAGCGCGAAATCATCATTGCGCGAAACGGCCGACCGGCCGCCAAGCTGGTGCCTATGGAGATACTGGCGCCAGGGCAGCGGATAGGTGTGGCAAAAGGGGCGTTCCAGGTGCCAGGCAGTATCGACACCCACAATGAAGAAGTAGCGGAGATGTTCTTAGGCAAGGGTGCCAAGTGAATCTCCTGCTGGATACGCACGTTGCACTCTGGGCTATCACGGACGACCCTAAACTTTCATCCAAAGCCAGGGACTTGATATTGGCGCCGCGCG
Source organism: uncultured Sterolibacterium sp. (assembly GCA_964360125.1). Classification (GTDB taxonomy): domain Bacteria; phylum Pseudomonadota; class Gammaproteobacteria; order Burkholderiales; family Rhodocyclaceae; genus JACRAR01. The sequence continues at coordinate 28 of CAYHXK010000444.1, read as the reverse complement.
CTACGGTGTGGATTAGCGCGTGCAGCCT
>CAYHXK010000443.1:0-2247 GCA_964360125.1 uncultured Sterolibacterium sp. | reverse complement strand
CCGCTTGGCCTGCCGCTCGGCCTCAGCCTTTTTGCGCTGTGCTGCTTCCTTCGTTTTTCTCGTTTCGGCAGCGGACGCAGCTAACTCCTGAAGTACGGCGACCGTGCGGCGCCGCGGTTCGGGCTCTCCTATCGGCCGTTGTTCGCGCTGCCAGGCAAGGAAGTCCAATTTCAGCCTACGCACGGCTTGCTGTGCCTGCCCTGTCAGGAGTAGTTTGAGTATCGATGCCTTTTCTGCCATTGGAAGTTCGGCGATCCAGGTGTCAAGTTCCGCATCGCTCTTCCTATCGGGCTTTGTAGCTTGCTGGTCGGACAGTCCGGCTGCTGTCAGCATATCCTCATCGACTTCAAGAAATTCTGCCAGTGAGTGTTGCGCAGCGGTAAGCCGGGATAACCCAGGCGGTGGCGGTGGCTCGGTGGCCTCGTCGTCAACTTCGCCAGCGCTCACGCCGGCCAGCCAGCCGAGATACAGCGAACGCATGTCGCCACGCAGCAGTTCGTCCCGTAATGGGGCCAGGCGGCCCATCCAGCCACGCCCATCCTCCTCGGCAAAGCGATCGTAGTTGTCACTCTCGCTCAGTGCCCATTCGAACAGCCAATGTGTTTTCGTCTGCTCCACCGAAAAAGCGGATTCAGTTTCAAAGGTCCGGAGGGTCTCAGCATCGAAAGCACCCCTTGGCACCCGCAAGTACAGACTGCAAGTACACCAGTTAGCGACATATACGTGAGCGTCGAAGTATCTCCGCATCCAGTCGACTGGATCTCCCTTGAGATTGCCCCACTGGTAGTCATTGACGAAGCTGGTCGGAGTAATGTTGGCGCGAGACGAATGCGAGCGCAGCTCGGCCATTTGCTTCGGCGTCAGTGGTTCATCGATGGCGATGAATTCGTAGTACTGGTACTCGCTCATGCCAATTCACTTTCTGTGAAATGGGCCATTTCCATTTCAGGCATCTTCATCCCAAATTTGTCGGACTCGAACGATGTGACCGATGACAAATCATTCCTGATTCGATACCCCATAGCCTTGTATCCGCGCTGGCGCTTGTCCCACATCCGTCGCAGCGCCGGGTGGCCCATGTCGACGAAATCGATGATCCGCACGTCAGTCTTGGTCGCATGCTCTCGATGCAGGCGCCCGGCGTATTGCTGCAAGGTGCCCTTCCACGAAACCGGCATCGCCAGAACCAGTGTGTCGAGAGGAGGATGGTCGAAGCCCTCCCCTATCAGCTTGCCGGTCGCGAGCAGTACGCGCGGAGCTTCCGGTGGTAGAGCCTCGAGTTGCCCAATAAGTACCGCTCGCTGCTTCCGTGACATCCGGCCGTGCAGTACGAACGGTGGCGGAATCTTTCCGTCCAAAGCCGCCGAAATGGCATCGAGATGATCGGTGCGCTCGGTCAGCACCAGCACCTTGCGGCCTTGGCTGAAGGCGTGTTCGATTTCGCCGGAAATTGCGGCCGTGCGGGCCTGATCGTTGGCGAGGTGCCGGAACACATCCTGAATTCCCGCGTCGGTCGGCAGGTCGATTCGTGCATGTAGCGAATACGGTACCACCTCCAGGTCGTGCGGTGCACCGGCAGGTTTTTCTGCCGTGTGCCGAATTGGGCCACACTGCATGAAGATGATCGGTTGCTGGCCGTCGCGGCGGAACGGCGTGGCGGTCAGGCCGAGCACGTATTTCGCCTTGGTCCGCTTCAGAATGGCGTCGAATGACACGGCGCCGACGTGATGGCATTCGTCCACGATGACGTGACCGTAGTTCTCGACCAGCGAGTTCACCTCGCCCTGCCGTGACAAAGACTGCATCACCGCGATGTCGATCTTCCCTGTGGGCTTGGCTTTGCCGCCGCCGATTGTTCCGATCGTACCCTTGCCAACGCCAAGGAAAACCTGCAGACGCGCCTGCCACTGCTTGAGCAACTCCGTGCGGTGCACCAGCACCAGGGCGTTTACACCACGTTTGGAGACCATCGCTGCCGCTGCGACCGTTTTGCCGAAGGCGGTAGGCGCGCACAACACGCCAGCGTCATAGCTCAGCATTGCGGCAACCGCCGATTGCTGATCGGGACGCAGCTTACCGATGAATGTGACTTCCAGCGGCTCACCGCCGTTCCGCTCATCACGCAGTTCGCAGCGGATGCCGTTGTCTCTCAGCAATTCCTGCGCAGCATCCAGGCAACCGCGCGGCAAGGCAATGTGCTGCGGATAGTTCTCGGCACTGCCGATTACGCGGGGTTTGTCCCAGACC
>CAYHXK010000442.1:0-2251 GCA_964360125.1 uncultured Sterolibacterium sp. | reverse complement strand
GGTATTCCTTGTCGGTCAGGGTCTGCGCCGGCGCCACGGTGATCGAGTCGCCGGTATGCACGCCCATCGGATCGAGGTTCTCGATGGAGCAGACGATGATGCAGTTGTCCTGGTGGTCGCGCACCACCTCCATTTCGAACTCTTTCCAGCCGAGCAGCGACTCCTCGATCAGCAATTCCCGGGTCGGCGAGGCCTCCAGGCCGCGCTTGCAGATCTCGACGAACTCTTCCTGGTTGTAGGCGATGCCGCCGCCGCTGCCGCCCATGGTGAATGACGGGCGAATGATGGTCGGAAAACCCAGCGCCGCCTGCACCTGCCACGACTCTTCGAGGCTGTGGGCGATGCCGGAACGCGCCGAACCCAGGCCGATGCGGGTCATCGCCTGCTTGAATTTCTCGCGGTCCTCGGCCATGTCGATGGCCTCGCGCGATGCACCGATCATCTCGACGCCGTATTTGGCCAGCACCCCGTGCTTGGCCAGGTCCAGCGCGCAATTCAGCGCCGTCTGCCCGCCCATGGTCGGCAGCAGCGCATCGGGGCGCTCCTTGGCGATGATGTTCTCCACCACTTGCCAGGTAATCGGCTCGATATAAGTCACGTCGGCCATGCCTGGGTCGGTCATGATGGTGGCCGGGTTGGAATTCACCAGGATCACCTTGAAGCCCTCGTCGCGCAGCGCCTTGCAGGCCTGGGCGCCGGAATAGTCGAATTCGCAGGCCTGGCCGATGACGATCGGGCCGGCGCCGATGATGAGGATGGAATGGATGTCGGTGCGCTTGGGCATGTTTTATTTCGATTTCGCCATCAATCCGGTGAAGCGGTTGAACAGATAGGCCACGTCGTGCGGCCCCGGACTCGCCTCGGGATGTCCCTGGAAGCAAAAGGCCGGCACATCGGTGCGCGCCAGTCCTTGCAGGCTGCCGTCGAACAGCGACACATGAGTCGGCCGCAGGTTGGCCGGCAAGGATTCGGCGTCGACGGCAAAACCGTGATTCTGGCTGGTAATCAGCACCTGGCCGGTGTCGAGATCCTTGACCGGATGATTGGCGCCGTGGTGGCCGAATTTCATCTTGATGGTTTTCGCCCCGGAGGCCAGCGCCAGCAACTGGTGGCCGAGGCAGATGCCGAAAGTCGGGATGCCGCGGGCGAGCAATTCGCGGATCGCCGCGATGGCGTAAGCGCACGGCTCGGGATCGCCGGGACCATTGGAGAGAAAAATCCCGTCGGGTTTGAGCGCCAGCACATCTTTTGCCGGCGTCTGCGCCGGCACCACGGTCAGGCGGCAGGCACGACTGGCCAGCATGCGCAGGATGTTGCGCTTGATGCCGTAGTCGTAGGCGACGACATGGAATTTCGGTGGCTGGGTCGCCGCGTCCGGGGTGACATAACCCTTGCCGAGTTGCCACTCGCCCTCGCTCCAGGCGTAGGTCTTGTCGGTACTCACCACTTTTGCCAGATCCATGCCGGCCAGGCCGGAAAATGCTCTGGCCTGGGCAATGGCGACGGTTTCGTCGAGCGCTTCAGCGCCGTTTTCGCCACTCACCAGGCAACCGCTCTGCGCTCCCCGTTCACGCAGGATGCGGGTCAGTTTGCGGGTATCGATATCGGCAATGGCCACGACGGCTTCGGCCTGCAGGAATGCGCCCAAAGTCTGCTCGCTGCGGAAGCTGGAAGCCGCCAGCGGCAGGTCGCGGATCACCAGGCCGGCGGCGTGTATCTTGTCGGCCTCGTTGTCTTCGCGGTTGGTGCCGGTATTGCCGATATGGGGGTAGGTCAGGGTGACGATCTGGCGGCAATAGGAAGGATCGGTGAGAATCTCCTGATAGCCGGACATGGCGGTATTGAACACCACTTCGCCCACGCTCACGCCGGCCGCGCCGATGGACCGGCCACGAAATACCGTCCCGTCGGCTAATGCAAGAATGGCGGGCGGAAACTGGCTCACGGTCGGGCTCCTGATTGACGCTAGATGTGCAAAGCGGGACGGGCCTCGGCCCACCCCGCTTTTTCAAACAGTTGAATTATAGCGCCGAAGGGTTGATACAGGCAAGGCGGATGATGGACTTGCTGTTGCCGGGTCTCGCCCCGGCGGGCGAGGTACTTTCTTGTGATGCGACAAGAAAGTACCCAAAGAAACGCACCCCGCCGCCCCGACCTACGGCTCCCCTCGCTCCAGACCGCCAGCCCGGCCGGACTCGCAAACTCGCCTGCGGCTCAAACAGCGAGTCCGGACTGCCCCGGTCTGGCAGTC
>CAYHXK010000441.1:0-2255 GCA_964360125.1 uncultured Sterolibacterium sp. | reverse complement strand
GGGGGGCGGGGTCCCCGCCCCCACGGCCGCGAAATCGACCAGATTGCGCTGTTGATCGACGGCCTCAAGAACAATCCCGATTCGCGCCGCCACCTGGTCTCGGCGTGGAATCCGGGCGACGTGCCGAAGATGCAGCTGCCGCCCTGCCACGCGCTGTTCCAGTTCTACGTGGCAGGGGGCAGGTTGAGTTGCCAGCTGTATCAGCGCAGCGCCGACATTTTTCTCGGCGTCCCCTTCAATATCGCCTCCTACGCCTTGCTGACGCTGATGGTGGCGCAGGTGTGCGGCTACCGGCCGGGGGAATTCGTGCATACCCTGGGCGATGCGCATCTCTACACCAACCATCTGGAGCAGGCGCGCCTGCAACTGACGCGCACGCCAGGGCCGCTGCCGACCTTGAATCTCAATCCCGCGGTAAAGGATTTGCTGGCGTTCCGTTTCGAGGATTTCACCCTGGTGGATTACCACCCGCAGCCGCACATTCCCGCTCCGGTGGCGGTGTAGCTTCCAGCCGCCGCAAAGCGCGCCGATCCGCGTGTCTCATGGCTATCGGGCTGGGCATTAGATGAAGCGTTGACCGCCGTCAACAAGCGGCAGTGGATTCGGCGTTAAATGTTGTGTGAACATGTCCTCCAACTAAACAGGAGACGTAGCATGGCGACTTCCGCTAAAACTACCAAGTTAACCAAGACGCCGCTGCCGGCTACGCCGAAAGCCGCGCCGCGCACCCGCACCAAGGCGAATCTGGCGGCTGCCGTGGCGGAGAAGCCGCAGTCGCTCAAGAGCAAGGCCGTCGTCAAGAAGCCAGCCGACGCGGTTTCCAGGACGAAGCCTGCCAAGGTCAAAGCCGCGGCCAAGGAAACCCCGGCGGTATTGCCGATATCCGCCGAGCATCGGCGCCACTATATTGAGCTGGCGGCCTTCTATATTGCCGAACGCCGCGGTTTTAGCGGCGGCAATTCGTTGCAGGACTGGCTGCAGGCGGAAGCCGAGATCGACCAGCTACTGCAGCAAGGCAGGATCAACCGCTGACCGCAGCGCGTATTCGGACCTGACAGCTGCAACCGTGCGCACAAGGACGTCATAGGCCACCGCCACTAAACTGAAGCATGCCGGGAAAGACTAGCGTTCCGTCGGCGTGGATTTCAAGCAGGACGCGCCAAGTTTATTTAAATATGGGAATATCCGGTCTAGGGTCGTTGTGACCGCCGGGGGATGCAACATGCAATATGGCAGCATAGTCGATCCGCAAGCCAACGATGTGCGCTATGGCGACCATCTGACGCGCTCAACCTTCGCCTTCATCCTGGCCGGCGGCCGGGGCAGTCGTTTGATGCAACTCACCGACTGGCGCGCCAAGCCGGCGGTGCCCTTCGGCGGCAAATTCCGCATCATCGACTTCACCTTGTCCAATTGCGTCAATTCCGGCATCCGCCGGATCGGTGTCGCCACTCAATACAAGGCGCAAAGCCTGATCCATCACCTGCAGCGCGGCTGGAGTTTTCTCGACGGCCGCTTCGACGAATTCATCGACCTGCTGCCGGCGCAGCAGCAGGTCGCGGAAAACTGGTATAGGGGCACCGCCGATGCGGTATTCCAGAATCTCGACGTGCTGCGGCGTAACCGGCCGAAGTACGTGATGATCCTGTCCGGCGATCACGTCTACAAAATGGATTACGGCCGCATGCTGGCGCAGCACGTGCAGAACCGGGCCGACTTGTCGGTAGCCTGCATCGAGGTACCCATCGAGGAGGCAAAGGCGTTTGGCGTGATGGATGTGGATGCGGACCAGCGGGTTGTCCGTTTCGTCGAAAAATCCAACACGCCGCAAGCGATGTCCGGCCGCCCCGACCGGGCGCTGGCCAGCATGGGCGTGTATATCTTCAATGCCGCGTTCCTCTATGAACAGCTGATTCGCGACAGCGACGAACATCAGTCTTCGCACGACTTCGGCAAGGATTTGATCCCCCATGCGATATCGCGCTACCAGGTGTTTGCCCACGGTTTTGCCGCCAGCTGCGTCGGCATGAAGCACGACGGTAGCGACGAGACCCCGTATTGGCGCGATGTCGGCACCATCGATGCCTACTGGGAAGCCAACATGGAGCTGACCAAGGTGACGCCCGATCTGAATATCTACGATGAGTCTTGGCCGATCTGGACTCACCAGGAACAACTGCCGCCCGCCAAGTTCGTCTTCGACGACGACGGCAGGCGCGGCATGGCGATCGACTCGCTGGTTTCCGGCGGCGACA
>CAYHXK010000440.1:0-2262 GCA_964360125.1 uncultured Sterolibacterium sp. | reverse complement strand
GCGCGGCGCTCCAGTTCATAGCGCCGTTCACGGGTGCCGCGATCGGCGAGTATTTTATGGCGCAGGGAAAAGATGCACTCGTCGTCTACGACGACCTCTCAAAGCACGCGTGGGGCTATCGCGAGATTGCGCTCCTCCTCCGTCGCCGCCTCGGCCTTATAGCCCGCCAGGAATTCCTTCCAGGCCACGGGCACCCTTTCGCGTACTTCCTTGAGGTGGTTCCGGGCACCCACGACGGAGACGACCTCCTGCACCACCCCGATCATGTTGAAGCGTACCGACCTGAGCTTGTCATCGATTTCGCCGATGGCCAGCAGGGGCTGGACCCCGCTCAGCCGCACTTCGTTGAGGGCTTTGGTGGCACGCTGCTGACCGTAGTAATTGACGCCGGCCAGCACCGTCAAGAAAACGATCGACATCACCGCGCTTACCATCAGCCGGGCTCGAATGGATATGTTATCTAACATTTTTTGGCCTCAGTAGATTGAAACTATTTGTGGTGGCAATCATGTCGCATAGAAGTTCAGAAAACGCCACACGAAAATATCTATCATGCGATAAAATATCTGAATGTATTTTAAGGGAAGAAACATTTTATAGTTCGCCTACGGGTGTAATCCCGGCTCTGTGGCTGTGGCTGAATAAGGGCATATTACTAAAGTATCGATTAGGTCGCTAGAGTTCTCGACATTTCTACTTTTTTATTTACAGGAGGTTCTCATGAAAACCATCAAGCATCTGCTGCTCTCCCTGGCCGGGTTGTGTTTCATGGCGGCAGGAACGGCTGCTTTGGCGCAGGAAACCCCGAAAACGGCTCCCGCCGGGGTGAAATTGGTTGAGGCGAAGGACGTCGTCGAACTGCAAAAGCAGGGTGCAGTATTAGTCGATACCCGCAAGGCCAGCGAATTCGGCGAGGGAACTCTGAAGGGCGCGGTCTCCATCCCCTATGATCCGGAAAAAAGCGCCAAGGACGCCAACTTCGACGCATCCCAGGACAAATTCAACCTGGCCAAGCTGGCCGACAAGAACGCCGTCATCGTGGTGTTCTGCAATTCCGGCACCTGCTGGAAGTCCTACAAGGCCGCGGCGGTACTGGCGAAAAACGGTTACAAGAACGTGAACTGGTATCGCAACGGCTTCCCCGACTGGAAGGCGCACAAGCTTCCCATCGACTGATCGCTGCACCGACCTGACAAGGCGTGGAATTCACCGGTCCGCGACCGGCGAGCAAAACGCCTTGTTGCAAGTTGTTCCAATAGACTAAGTAAAACGAGGAGGGGACAATGATCTACACGAAAAAATCACCGGCGCTGCTTATCATCGGCGTGCTCATGCTGCTGTGGGGCTATCTGAACAGTACGGGCTCCATGGACGGCATGCAGAGCTGGCTGCAAACCAGCGCCTATTCCGACCATATGAAGGTCAAGGAAAAGTTCGACGCCGAGTTGCGCGTCGCCACGGAAATGGCGGCCGCCGAGAGCAAGCCGGCGCCGGACATGAAAATGCCGGCATCCAAGTTCGACAAGACCAAGGCGAGTCAGGCAAGCCTGAGCTACTTCATCGGCGGAATCTTCGCCGCGCTGGGCCTGCTGATCATGGTATGGACGCCGCCGGAAGGCAACCTCGACTACTACCTGGGCGTCATCCCCGGCACGGCTTTCATCGTCGGCATCGCCTTCGTCGTGCGCTGGGGCCTCGATCCCGTCTTCGCCAATTGGGGCAAGGCCGCCCAACCGATGCTGGGGTGGAATTTCGCCACCATTTTCAACCTCAACTACGTCGTGCTCGGCATCGTCATCGGCATCATCACGGTCAACCTCTTCAGCATCCCCGCCTGGGCCGCCAATGTCGTGCGCACCGCGCGCTTCTTCCTGAAGACCGGCGTGGTGCTGCTCGGCGCGCTCTACAGCGCGGCGGAACTGGCGCAACTCGGCGCCCTTTCCGTGGTCATGATCGGCGTCTTCGTGCTCGGCTCGGTGGGGCTGGTGTTGTTCATGGGCAGGCGCATGAACGCCGGCAACTCGATGACCGGCATCCTCTCCGCCGGCGTCGGCGTGTGCGGCGTTTCGGCCGCGGTGGCCGCGGCCCCCGTGGTGCAGGCCAAAGCCGTGGAGATCGCCTATACCATCGGCACCATCCTGGTGTGGGGCGTGGGTTGCATGTTCCTTTTTCCGACCCTCGGCCACTTGTTCAACATGGGGCCGGTGCAGTTCGGCGCCTGGGCCGGCACCGGCATCCTCAACTCGGCGCAGGTGGCGGGCG
>CAYHXK010000439.1:1875-2268 GCA_964360125.1 uncultured Sterolibacterium sp. | reverse complement strand
GACATACATCTGCGCCAGACCGCCGATCACGATGGCGACGCAGGCGGTAAGTATCCGGCCGAGCGTCACGCCAGGCGCCAGCAGCAACACCAGCGGCAGGACATAGCCGATCGCGATCTGGCCCAGCCAGAACAGGGCGGTGATGATGCCGCCATCCAGCAGGATGAATTGTTCGACGCCGTGATTGCGCGTGAAGTAGAGGTTGGTCAGGTGAAACACGGTAACGAAGTAGAACGAGGCGGCGACGAAAGTTGCCAGCAGGTTTTTCAGCTTATTCATGACGGCATCGCCGAGCTGAAGGCCACCGGCGGCACTGGCGCCAGCGAGCGTCAGCAGATAAAGCGCCGTGCCGTAGGCGAACGACAGGACGATGAACATCGGCGCCAGCAGGGC
>CAYHXK010000439.1:0-1865 GCA_964360125.1 uncultured Sterolibacterium sp. | reverse complement strand
CATCTGGCAGCGCGATAGAATGGTAGAGGTTGAACGCCAGCAAATCGGCGAACTTCGTCCTCGCGCCATCGGCCATACCCGCAATCTGCTCGCGAGACGGCGGCGCCAGCAGGTCCGACTGGTAAGCCTCGCGCGCAACCAGAAAACCGAAAACGGAGCCGGTGCCGGTGGTCAGCAGCAGGCGCCAGATGAAGGCCGCAACGCCTGCCGTCTTGGTCCAGGGGTTCATGCGCCGCTCCAGCATGAACCAAAGATAGGCGCCGACGATGGTGAAGAAGCCGGTATACAGAAACACGTTCAAGGCGAACATGGATTTGAAGTTGAAGTGGGTAGCGGCGATGATCATGCGGTCGGAGCGCCCCAAGTCGAGCATCAGCACGGCCAGGCCGCCGCCCATCAGAGCCAGCGACAACAGCGCGGAGAGCGGCGCCAGCGGCTTGTAGATGCTCTTGCCGAAGACCGAGGCGGTCGAGGCGACATTCAGCGCGCCGGAGGCGGCGACGATCAGGAACAGGGCGATGACGTGCGGCATGCCCCAGACGATCTGGTTGTCCATGCCGGTGATGATGTGGCCGTGATGCTCCATCTGGAAATAGCCATAGGCTCCCAGCAACAGCAAGACGCCGCAGACACCCAGCAGGCCATAGAAGCCATGCTTGCCCTCGATCTCCCGAAACACAATGTTAGCGTTAGCCATGGTCAGATTCCCTGATAACGCACGCCAGGATCGAGGCGCAGATCGGCGCGCACTTGCGAAGTCGCCGTGGTGGCGATGCGCTTGGAAATTTCGCTGGACGGATTGTTGAGATCGCCGAACAGCATCGCGGTGTGGTCGCCTTTGCTGCAGGCTTCAACACAGGCCGGCTGCTGGCCTTTGTCGACGCGATGCACGCAGAGCGTGCAGCTTTCCACGCAGCCCTTGCCGCGCGGAACTTCCGGATTTTGCTGGGTGAGTGTCTCATGCACGAAAGAGCGTGCCTTGTAGGGGCAAGCCATCATGCAGTAGCGACAACCGATGCAAGTATGGCGGTCGACCAGGACGATGCCGTCGGCTCGCTTGAACGAAGCGCCGGTCGGACACACATCCACGCAAGGCGGCTCGGCACAGTGCTGGCACATCATCGGCAGGGAGATTTCCCGGCCGGTTTTTTGTTCTTTCAGTTCGATCTTGCGGATCCACTGTGAAGCCTGACCGGCGCGGCCCGAGCCGGAATCGATGCCATTTTCCGTGGCGCAGGCGGTGACGCAGTCGGTGCAGCCGGTGGCGCAGCGGGTGGTGTCGATCAGCATGCCCCAGCGAACTTTTGAGGAGGCGCCCTGGCTGGCCGCGGCATTTGCTTCGGCGAACTTGATCAACTGCATGCCGGGCGCCAGAGCGACAAAGCCCAGCCCGGCTGCGGTAGCGGCGGCGGTCGCGCCGAGAAAGTCTCTCCGGCTGGGGTCGGGTTTCTGATGCTCGTTCATTGCTTGGCTCCCGCGTTTCCGGCGGATTTGATCATCCCTGTCTTCGGCTGATGGCACTCGAAACAGTCGAGTTTGACGGCGACGTAGGCATGGCAACCCTGGCAGAAGTTCTCGTTGCTGCCCAGCACCGATCCGGTGGCCTTGCTGGCGTGGCAGTCGATGCAGCCGTTGAGGCTGACGCTTTTGCCACCGCCGGCGCCGCGTTGTCCCTCGCGTACAGTCTTGTCGCGCTGATGTTGCAGCAGGTCCATGTGAGTGCGGCGAATCACTTCCGGCGGCGCTACGCACTCCCCCGGTCGTTCGATTTTCACGATGGGCGTGGGTATGCGTCCGCTATCGGCGACTGCCGCCCATGCGGATAATACGCGCCCAATGGCAAGGCAAAGGCGCCGCAAGGTGGT
>CAYHXK010000438.1:0-2276 GCA_964360125.1 uncultured Sterolibacterium sp. | reverse complement strand
TCGCCGGTGGAAAACACTGCCACGCGCAGGCGACGAAAAACCGGCAGCGCGGCAATCCCCACCGAGGCCGCCAGTCCCAGTTGCGGCGGCGTCAGCCGCGTGCCGGCAGCAAGAATCTCGGCGCCGGCACGGATGTCCTCGCCGGCGCGGCGGATCCAGTCGCCCGGCTGCGGCACATGGTTGATGGTGACATGCGGCGCGCCGGCATTGCCGAGATCATCGTCGCCATCGCGGGCGCACATTTCCTGCATGACGATTGCATCGACGCCGGGCGGCACCGGCGCGCCGGTGAAAATCCGCGCCGCCGTCCCCGGCGCCAGACTGTGGCCGACGCTGCCGGCGGGAATCCGCTGCGTCAGCGCCAGGCGCGTACCAGTCGCGGGAACATCGGCGCAACGTACTGCGTAGCCATCCATCGAGGAATTGTCGAGCGGAGGTACGTCGATGGCGGAGGTTTGCGGCCTGGCCAGAACGCGGCCGGCCGCATCGAAAGTCGCCAGCGATTCAATTTGCGTGAGCGGCTGTGCGCCATCCAGCAGTTGCGCCAGGGCCAGGTCGAAGGTCAGCAGGCTCATCTTAATTCCCGGTGCTGCAGAATGAAGTCGGCGATGGCATCGAGATCGTTGAGATCGAGCCAGGACAGCGACGCAGGCAATTCGATCCGGACATCGCTGGCCAGCGCCACGACATGGGGATTTTCGGGATAGAGCAGCGGTTTGCCATTGGCGGTCCGGTGCACCTCGATCTTGGGTATGGCGGTGTTCTTGAATCCCTCCACCAGCACCAGGTCGCACGGCGACAGGCGCGCCAGTTGTTCTTCCAGCGGCGGCTCAGACGCCCCGCGCAACTCGTGCATCAGTACCCAGCGCTGGTCGGAGATCAGCATGACCTCGCTGGCGCCGGCTTCGCGATGACGAAACGAATCCTTGCCCGGCCGGTCCAGGTCGAAACCGTGATGGGCATGCTTGATCAGGGATACCCGCAGCCCTTCCATGACGAAGCGCGGAATCAATTGCTCGATCAGCGTCGTCTTGCCGGAACCGGAATAGCCCGCAAACCCGAATATCTTCATGCGTCTTCCCTGCAAGGCACTTCCAGTACCGGCGCGAATCCGCCGCCGGGGGTACGGAAGTTGGTGGTCTGTCCCCGGTACAGCCGCGCGGCGATCAACTGGACGCGGCCGTCATAAACATAGTTGCGCAGGTCGAGTTTCAGTTCGACCGCCTCTCCGGCTACTTCGAGGCGCCGCGCCGAAGGCGGCACCAGGGCCTGGGCGACGTATTCCGAATCCATCGCGCCGGCCATGATTTCCTCGAAGACACGCCGGGTAAGTTTATCGCCGCGATAGGCCGCCTTGCTGCCGAAGCCGGCGGCCGGCTTGAAGAACAACTGCTTGCGGCGCGCCCAGTATTCATCGGCGCGGGCTGGATCGACCAGTTCGGTATGCGGAATGCCGGCGGCTAACTGTTTCCTCGACTCTTCATCCACCCCCCAGGCGGCCAGCAGCGCGTCATCGCAAAAAACCGCCAGATTGCGCTTGTCGGCATACAGCGCATGAGCACGCGGATGCGGCGTCAGCACCACCGCATCGGCCAGGTAGGCTTCGCGCAACACCGTGTGGGCGGACTCCTCCAGCGAAAAGTCGGTGAGGCGGCAATACACCAGATCGACCCGCGTTTGCTCGTGCCACAGCCCGCCGTGGCAGAGCATCAGATCGTCAGGATCGCAGATCACCGCGTGGATGCCGTTGCGCTCGAACAGTCGCTGGAACAGCACGAATTCCGGATGCAGGTATTGCGCGGCGGGATCGTCGTCGACGATGGCGACAGTGCGTAATGGCGCTTCGCCGCGCGCCGCGCGCCATTCGGCGAGGAACATCTCGAGAAACAGGTGCTCGGGCGTATCCGCGCCGAGCAGGCCGGGCAAGAGCGCCGCCGTAAGCTCGCAACAACGCAACTGCGCCCGTTCCAGTACGGCATTCAACATGCCGCCGCCGGCGTTGGTATTGATCTCGATGAGCTGCGGCTGACCATGCTCGAGCGGGCCGAGATGGAAGTCGTAACCAAGAAATACGCCGCGCGCCGGGCTTCGATGCTGCGCAATTTGCGGCGCATGCAGCATCGCGTGCGCCTGGTAGGCCGGCAGAGCCACCACCTTCTCGATGGCGGCGATGGTGGCGGCCATCGAGCGCACATGCGCGCCGCTGACGAAGACCAGGGAATCCGCAAACAGATGCGGGCGGCTCTCGATCACTTCGGCATAGAAACCGGGGCTGG
>CAYHXK010000437.1:0-2276 GCA_964360125.1 uncultured Sterolibacterium sp. | reverse complement strand
CCGCACGTCCGGTGGTGTGGGAGGACGGCGGGGGTGACCCCGCCTCCTACCCGATATCCAATTCAAATGCTAACTTGACAAAAATGGCATTAGACGCAAGAATCTTCAGCCTTGTTCCCTAACTTCTGTGGAGACCCTCGATGAACATGCCTGTCAAATCTTTGTCCCTGTCGGTTGCAGTTGCGCTGACCCTGATTGCCTGTGGCAAAAAGGAAGCGCCCCCTCCGCCGGCGCCCGCTGCAGCACCGGCTGCGGCGCCGATGGCAACGGTTAAGATCGGCCATGTCGGTCCCTTGACTGGCGCCATCGCCCATCTGGGCAAGGACAACGAAAACGGTGCACGCCTGGCCCTCGACGAAGCCAACGCCAAAGGCGTTGAGATCGGCGGAGCGAAAGTGAAATTCGAGATGCTCGCCGAAGACGACCAGGCCGACCCGAAAGTGGGCACCACGGTCGCGCAGAAGCTGATCGACGCCAAGGTAGCGGGTATTGTCGGCCACCTCAACTCCGGCACCACGATTCCTGCTTCGGCTCTGTATAACCAGGCCGGGATCCCGATGATTTCCGGTTCCGCCACCAATCCGAAACTGACCGAACAGGGCTTCAAGAATGTCTTCCGCGTGGTCGGCCGCGACGATCAGCAGGGTCCGGCGGTGGCGAACTATCTCATCTCCACGATGAAACTCAAGACAGTGGCGGTGATCGACGATGCGACGGCATACGGCGAAGGCCTCGCCAACGAGGTGGAGAAGACCCTCAAGGCTGCCGGCGTGAAAGTATTGCCGCGCGAGAAGGGCACCGATAAAACCGCCGACTGGAAAGCCGTGCTGACCAAGATCAAGGGCAAGAAACCCGACGCCGTGTTCTATGGCGGCATGGACGCTACGGGCGGTCCGTTGCTCAAGCAAGCGAGCGAACTGGGTATCAAGGCGACCTTCGCTTACGGCGATGGCGCATGTACCGACAAGATGGCGGAACTGGCAGGCGCCGCCGCCGAGGGATTGCTTTGTTCGCAGGCCGGTCTGCCGGTGCAGGCAGCCAACAAGAAATTCCTCGACAGCTACAAGGCCAAGTTCAATGCCGATCCTATTCTCTACGCCCCATTCACCTACGATGCCGCCAACCTGCTGATCGAGGCGATGAAAAAGGCGGGTTCCAGCGAACCGGCAAAGTATCTGCCGGAACTGGCGAAGATCAGTTTCGATGGCGCCAGCGGCCACATCGAGTTTGACGAAAAGGGCGACCGCAAGGACGCCGAAATGACGATTTTCAGCATGAAGGGCGGCAAGATCGTGCCGCTGGCCATCGTCAAGGGCGGCAAGACGGTGAAGTTCGAGGACTTTGTCAATCAGGCAGCCGCGCCGGCTGCTGCCCCTGCTGCCCCCGCACCCGCTATGGCGCCAGCCCCAGCTGGCGAGAAGAAGGCGGAAGCAGCGAAGAAGTAACCAGTAATTTCGCTGATTGATGCTTGAATGGATAACGGCGCTTTCGGGCGCCGTTATCTTTGAAGACGCGCAAATCCATGGATACTTTTCTCCAGCAGATCGTCAACGGCCTCACCCTGGGCAGCCTCTATGCCATCGTCGCCCTGGGCTACACGATGGTGTATGGCATCGTCCAGTTGATCAACTTCGCTCACGGCGAAGTGGTGATGTTCGGTGCGATGATCACCCTGTCGGTCATCTCGGCGGCTTCCGGCAGCGGCTTGCCGCCGCTGGCGGTGGTGTTGTTGGGCGTGCTGGCGGCGATCCCCTCCTGCATGGTGCTGGGCTACCTGCTGGAACGCGTCGCCTATCGCCCGCTGCGCCGCGCACCGCGGCTGGCGCCGCTGATCACCGCCATCGGCATGTCGATCGTGCTGCAGCAGGTGGCGATGATGTTCTGGAGCCGCAACGTCCTGGCCTTTCCTCAGACTCTGCCGATGGTCATCTACAACGTGGCCGGCGCCAGCATCAGCGCCTTGCAGATCGTCATTATCAGTCTGTGTTTCGTCATGATGGGCGGCCTGGCCTTCGTCGTTTATCGCACCCGGCTGGGCGCGGCCATGCGCGCCACCGCCGAGAATCCGGATATTGCGCGCCTGATGGGGGTGGACGTGGATCGCGTCATCGCCGCCACTTTCGTCATCGGCGCCGGGCTTGCCGCGGTGGCGGGGCTGATGGTCGGCATCTACTACGGGCTGGCCCACTACACCATGGGGGCGACGCTGGGCATGAAGGCTTTCTCGGCGGCGGTGCTGGGCGGCATCGGCAACATCCCCGGCGCAATGGTGGGCG
>CAYHXK010000436.1:0-2278 GCA_964360125.1 uncultured Sterolibacterium sp. | reverse complement strand
TGCGAACTAAAATTTTCAGCCGGGTCTTTAAGGTTTCTCTGAATAAGTCCGTCAGGGCAAACCGGGGACAGACCACGGTTTTACTAAGCTTCAATCCCCGAACAACTCCCCCGACTCCAGTACCGCCACTTTGCGCGGTCGCCCCGATTTTCCCGGTAGCACCCGCCGTCCCAGTGCCACAGCCACCTCCGCCGCGAAACGCGCACTACCCAACACAAAGTTCCCATTCGTCGCCCGTCGAATCTCATCCACCATACCCGGCTCCAACTCGTGACGGAATAATTCCCGATAGGCCGTCTGCCGGCTCGCCGCATCCAGGCCAAGCGCTTGATAGAGAGCGTGCGACCGGATCAGCAGGTTATCCTCCCCCTGCCCGTTGGCCTGATAACTCGACCAGCGATACTCGCCCGGATGCTCGACCATTCCCGCCCGTACCGGATTCAATTCGATGTAGCGCTGGCAGCCCAACAGGTATGCCTCCTCCTGGATCGGGCAAGAGCGGAAGCGGCCTTCCCACAGCGTGCCGCTGCGCCGATAGACGCGATTCACGTACTGCACGTAACGCTGCCCGAGCGCCTTCATTAATGCCCCGTGCGCTTCCGCACGATCTGCTGATACCAGCAAATGAACATGGTTGGTCATCAGCACATAGGCGTGGATGCGGCAGCTGGTCTTGTCGGCGTATTCGGCCAGCCAGTCGAGATAGTAGCGGTAGTCCTTATCGACGAAGAAGCAGGCCTGACGGTTGTTGCCGCGCTGAATCAGGTGGAAAGGAACGCCCGCCAAGGCGAGGCGCGCACGTCGCGGCATAGGATGCTCCGAGGGGGGAAGGCGTCGAGAAGTCTAGCATTAAACCGTGGTCTGTCCCCTATTTGTCCCCCTATTTGTCCTATTTGTCTGTGTCCCCTATTTGTCCCCTATTTGTCCTATTTGTCCGCCCTATTTGTCCGGCGTTGGTTGTTCCGAATGTCCGTTGAGGCGTTCCGGTAATCGTCAGTTTCAGAGTGTCGACATCGAATTTTCGAAGGTCTATCCTATTTTAATACCATGATAATTCGGACCTCAACTCCGAATTATCATGGTACTATTCCGCAATGATTCCCCGCAGCCGACATCTCAAGCAAGTCAAGGAACAGCTGGCGAGTTTCCCGGTGGTTGCTCTGCTCGGCCCGCGCCAGGTTGGGAAAACCACGCTGGCTCGGCAACTGTCCGCCAGTTGGCCTGAGTCAGTCCGTCATTTCGACCTGGAAGACCCGGACGACCAGAAACGCCTGACCGACCCTTCCTTTGTCCTGCGCCCCCTCACTGGACTGGTCGTGCTGGACGAAATCCAACGCCGCCCGGACCTATTTCCCCTGCTGCGCGTGCTTGCCGATCGTGCCGCCACCCCGGCGCGCTTCCTGATACTCGGCAGCGCATCGCCGGAACTGATGCGCCATGCCTCGGAAAGTCTGGCCGGACGAATTTTTTTCCACGAAATGGACGGCTTCGGGCTCGACGAATTGCCATCGGATCGTCTTGAACTGCGCTGGTTGCGCGGTGGCTTCCCGCGCGCTTTCCTGGCCAATAGCCCGCAAGAAAGCAGCGATTGGCGCGAAGCTTTCATCCGCACCTACCTCGAACGCGACCTGCCGCAACTCGGCATCAATCTCCCGGCGCTCACGCTGCGCCGCTTCTGGACCATGCTCGCCCATTACCACGGCCAAACCTGGAACGGCAGCGAACTCGCCCGCGCTCTGGGGGTAAGCGACAAGACCGTATCGCGCTACCTCGACATCCTTGAAGGCACCTTCATGGCCTGGCGCTTGCGTCCCTGGCACACTAATCTTGGCAAACGCGAAATCAAGGCGCCGAAGGTGTATGTGTCGGACACCGGCATCCTCCACCGCCTGCTCGGCATCGAAAGCGCAGACAACCTTCTGGCTCATCCCAAGTGCGGCGCCTCATGGGAGGGCTTGGCGCTGCACGAAATCCTGCGCCGGACGGGTACACAGCATGACCAGGCCTTCTACTGGGGGGTGCATACCGGCGCCGAACTGGATCTGTTGATCTTGCGGGATGGGCAACGCTTTGGTTTCGAGATCAAGCTCACTCGCTCACCGGGAATTACACCCTCCATGAGATCGGCACTGGACGTGCTCGCGCTCGACCATCTCTATCTCGTTTGCAGCGGCGAAGGGGAACCTTGGCCCTTGAGCGAACGCATCACCGCCCTGCCCCTCGGCTCGCTATGGAAAGCCACGACCTGACCCGCATCTCCTCACCGGCAAACATGGCC
>CAYHXK010000435.1:0-2287 GCA_964360125.1 uncultured Sterolibacterium sp. | reverse complement strand
AAAAGTTTTACCACGGCGGCGGTTATCAGGCCCAGCGTGCCTTCGGCGCCGATGAAGAGATGCTTGAGATCGTAGCCGGTATTGTCCTTGCGCAGGCCGCGCAGACCGTTCCAGATGCGGCCGTCGGCCAAGACAACCTCCAGGCCAAGGGCTAGCTCGCGCATGTTGCCGTAGCGCAGCACCTGCACCCCGCCGGCATTGGTGGACAGGTTGCCGCCGATGGTGGCCGATCCTTCGGCAGCCAGCGACAGCGGGAACAGCCGGCCGGCCGCCGCAGCGGCTTCCTGTACCTGTTGCAGAATGCAGCCGGCTTCGACGGTCATGGTGTTGTTGTCGAGATCGATGGCGCGAATGCGGTTCATGCGCACCAGGCTCACCAGCACCTCGCCCTGCGGATGGCCGGCAGGAGCGCAAGGCGTTGCGCCGCCGACCAGGCCGGTATTGCCGCCCTGCGGTACGATGGCGACACCAGCGGCGGCGCAAGCAGCCACAACGCGCGCCACTTCCTCGGTATTCTCGGGCCGCACCACGCACAGCGCGCTGCCGCTGTAGCGTCCGCGCCAGTCGGTGAGGAACGGCGCCATAGCGGAAGCTTCGCAAAGTACCTGCGTCTTGCCGACGATGCTGGTAAGTGTGTCGATCAGAGCGTTGTTCATTTACGCTTCCAGCGCATGGCGAATCGCCGGCCACATGCGCTCGACCTCCGCGCGCCCTTCGGCGATAGCCTCAGATCCGCGATGGTAATCCATCAGCCCAAGTTGAGCCAAGCGTGGTGACAACACCACATCGGCCGGCTCGCCGGCCAGCCGGCTGCGGGCGATACGCACCTGCATGATGTTGAGGCTTGCAGCCATCACTTCCAACAGCGTTGGCAAGACCCCTGCATTGCTGGATGCCATCCCGAATCCTTGCAGCAGCCTGTACTTCCAGCCTTCGGAAACCGACGCATCGGGTACTCGACGACTTCGCCCAGACCGCTCCGACCCCAGGTCTACTGCAATCACCAGATCGGCTCCGAGTGCGCGACACAAGGACACCGGCACCGGATTGACCAGACCGCCGTCCACCAGCAGGCGACCATCGAGCAGCAATGGCCTAAACAGGCCGGGCATGGCGATCGAGGCGCGCACGGCTTGGGCTACGCTGCCTTCGCGCAACCAGACTTCACGGCCGCTCTCCAGATCGGTGGCGACGCAGGCGAAGGGTTTTACCAGCGACATGAAATCGTGGTCGACAAAACGCCGGCTGAAGAAATCAATCAGCTTGTCGCCCTTGATCAGGCCGCCGTTGAAGCTGATGTCGAGTAAACCCAGCACGTCCTTCCAGTTGATTCCGATAACCCAGTTCTCCAACTTGTCGAGATCGCCATTTACATAGGCGGCGCCGACAAAGGCGCCGATCGAGCAGCCGCAGACAATGTCCGGCTCGACGCCGGCTTCGGCCAATGCGCGAATCACCCCAATATGCGACCAGCCGCGGGCGGAACCTGAACCCAGGGCGATGCCGAGCTTGGGCTTTGGATGATCAGTCATAGCCTATTTATCGGCTAATCGGGCGTACAGATCGTGCACGTCACAGTCGGTTACAGTGACACTGGCAATCTCGCCGACCTCCAACTCCTGGCCATCGGTGATGTACACCAGTCCATCGATATCCGGCGCATCGCCCTGGCTGCGGGCCACGGCGCCTTCCTCATCCACTTCGTCTACCAGCACCTGGATGGTGCGATCTATTTTCGCCTCGAGACGGCGGGTGCTGATGTCCTCCTGGAATTCCATCAACTGCTGGCGGCGTTGTTCCCGCACTGCTTCCGGCAACGCTCCGGTCAGGGCATTCGCCGCCGCCCCTTCGACCGGCGAATAGGCGAAGGCGCCGACGCGGTCGAGCTGTGCTTCATCGAGGAAGGACAGCAGTTCCTCGAACTCCGCCTCGGTCTCGCCGGGGAAACCGGTGATGAAAGTGCTGCGGATGGTGATGTCCGGACAGATGGCGCGCCAGGCCTTGATGCGTTCGAGGTTGTTCTGGCTGCTGGCGGGCCGCTTCATGAGCTTGAGAATGCGCGGACTGGCGTGCTGGAAAGGCACGTCGAGATAAGGCAGGATCTTGCCTTCCGCCATCAATGGAATCAGCTGGTCCACACTCGGATACGGATAGACATAGTGCAGGCGCACCCAGATGCCCAGTTCGCCCAATGCCTGGCAAAGCTCGTAGAGTCTGGTCTTGACCGGTCGGCCGCCATGGAAACCGGTGCGATATTTGACATCGACGCCATAGGCGCTGGTGTCCT
>CAYHXK010000434.1:0-2313 GCA_964360125.1 uncultured Sterolibacterium sp. | reverse complement strand
ATTCCGCCGCCAACAATCGACGCCGTCTAAGCGCGCTGTGAGTCAGCCGCTAACAGCTGTCGATGCCGTGATACCAAGTGGCGATCAGAAGGAAAGGAAATAGAAAAACAGTAGAACCTTTCCTCCTGCGGCGTGAAACTGGCCCTCCGTTTGTGCAGACGCGCGCCTGCAACCCCTGATGCACGTGCTGGCCACAACTCGAAAACAATATTTCGCCCTGCGCACTTGAAACTCCCCTATCCCACCCCTATAATTAGCACTCATCGGCAGTGAGTGCTAATAATCTGCCTCGTTCCGATTATCCGATGGCGGCAGCGCCGCTATTATCAACAAGTCGTCAATAGGAGATAACCGTATGAAAATCCGTCCCTTGCATGACCGTGTGATCGTCAAGCGCCTCGAAGAGGAGCGTAAAACGGCCTCCGGCATCGTCATCCCCGACAACGCTGCCGAGAAGCCCGACCAGGGAGAGATCATGGCCGTCGGCAACGGCAAGATCATGGACGATGGCAAGGTCCGCGCCCTGGCCGTCAAGGTCGGCGACCGCGTGCTGTTCGGCAAGTACTCGGGCCAGACCGTCAAGGTCGAAGGCGATGAATTGCTGGTCATGCGCGAAGAAGACATCATGGGCGTCGTAGAAGCCTGAGCCTACCCAAGAAACCTCAAGGAGATATAGAGAATGCCTGCTAAAGAAGTCAAATTTGGTGATTCCGCCCGCCAACGCATGGTCGCCGGAGTCAATATCCTCGCCGACGCGGTCAAGATTACCCTCGGCCCGAAAGGCCGCAACGTGGTGCTGGAGCGTTCCTATGGCGCCCCGACCGTGACCAAGGACGGCGTTTCCGTCGCCAAGGAAATCGAACTGAAGGACAAGTTCGAGAACATGGGCGCGCAAATGGTCAAGGAAGTCGCTTCCAAGACCTCCGACGTCGCCGGTGACGGCACCACCACCGCCACCGTGCTGGCTCAGTCGATCATCCGCGAGGGCATGAAATATGTGGCCGCCGGCATGAACCCGATGGACCTGAAGCGCGGCATCGACAAAGCCGTGGTCGCCACCATCGACGAACTGAAGAAGCTCTCCAAGCCCTGCTCGACCAACAAGGAAATCGCCCAGGTCGGCTCGATTTCCGCCAACGCGGATGCCGATATCGGCGAAATCATCGCCAAGGCGATGGACAAGGTCGGCAAGGAAGGCGTGATCACCGTCGAAGACGGCAAGAGCCTGCAGAACGAACTGGAAGTGGTCGAAGGCATGCAGTTCGACCGCGGCTATCTCAGCCCCTACTTCATCAACAACCCGGAAAAACAGGTTGCCATCCTCGACAATCCCTACGTGCTGCTGTTCGACAAGAAGATCAGCAACATCCGCGATCTGCTGCCGGTGCTGGAGCAAGTCGCCAAGGCTGGTCGTCCGCTGCTGATCGTGGCCGAAGATGTCGAAGGCGAAGCCCTGGCCACCCTGGTGGTGAACAACATCCGCGGCATCCTCAAGACCTGTGCCGTCAAGGCGCCGGGTTTCGGCGACCGCCGCAAGGCCATGCTCGAAGACATCGCCAACCTGACCGGCGGCACGGTGATCGCCGAGGAAGTCGGCCTCTCCCTGGAGAAAGCTACGCTGGCGGAGCTCGGCCAAGCCAAGCGCATCGAAGTCGGCAAGGAAAACACCATCCTCATCGACGGTGCCGGCGATCCAGTCAGCATCCAGGCGCGCGTCAAGCAGATCCGCGCCCAGATCGAGGAAGCCACCAGCGATTACGACAAGGAAAAGCTGCAGGAACGTGTCGCCAAGCTGGCCGGCGGCGTGGCGCTGATCAAGGTCGGTGCCGCCACCGAAATGGAAATGAAAGAGAAGAAGGCCCGCGTCGAAGACGCCCTGCACGCGACCCGCGCCGCAGTGGAAGAAGGCATCGTGGCCGGCGGTGGCGTGGCTCTGTTGCGTGCCCGCCAGTCGATGGCCAAGCTCAAGGGCGACAACCATGACCAGGACGCCGGCATCAAGATCGTGCTGCGCGCGCTGGAGCAGCCGATGCGCGAGATCGTCGCCAATGCCGGCGACGAGCCGAGCGTGGTGGTCAACAAGGTGCTCGAAGGCAAAGGCAACTTCGGCTACAACGCCGCCACCGGCGAGTACGGCGACATGGTGGCGATGGGCGTGCTGGACCCGACCAAGGTCACGCGCACCGCGCTGCAAAACGCCGCTTCCGTGGCCGGCCTGATGCTTACCACCGACGCCATGGTGGCCGAGCTGGTCGAAGACAAGTCGTCCGGCATCGCCGGCGGCATGGGCGGCGGCATGGGCGGCATGGGCGG
>CAYHXK010000433.1:0-2322 GCA_964360125.1 uncultured Sterolibacterium sp. | reverse complement strand
GCATGCCGAGCAGCAGTACGCGGGCGTGACTGGCCTGGCTGAGCTGGATCATGGCACGCAAGTTGTCGCGCATTTGCTCCAGCGGCAAGCCGCGCAGGCCGTCGTTGGCGCCGAGGGCGATGATGACGACCTCGGGACGGTGCTGCTGGAGCGCCGGGCCGAGACGGGACAAGCCGCCGCGGGTGGTTTCGCCGCTGATGCTGAGGTTGGCGACGGCATGCGGATAAGCTTCGCTTTGCAGGCGTTGGCCCAGCAGCGTAGGCCAGCTTTGTTCCTGGGCGATGCCATAACCGGCCGAAATGCTGTCGCCGAGCACCAGAATGACGGGCGCCGCCTGGCTGGCGGCGCAACTTGTGCCCCAGAGGGTACTTGTGCCCCAGAGGGTACTTGTGCCCCAGAGGGTATTGGCAAAGAAGATAAGAATGAACAGGGTACGTAACATGACGAATGGTTCCAATGGTTCCAATGATTTCAAGGCTTCGGTGATCGAAGTGCTGGCGCTCGGCAAGCAAGTGGCGAGCGGCGACGGCGTGCTGACGATTTTGCACCAGATCGGCTTTCGTGTCGCGGCCGGCGAGGCGGTGGCCATCGTCGGCAGCAGCGGTTCGGGAAAGTCGACCCTGCTCGGACTGTTGGCCGGCCTCGACCTGGCCACGGCCGGCACGGTGCGGCTGGCCGGGGTGGATTTGGCGGCGCTTGACGAGGACGGCCGGGCGGAATTGCGCGGGCGGCTGCTCGGTTTCGTGTTCCAGTCGTTCCAACTGTTGCCGGCGCTGAGCGCGCTGGAAAACGTCATGCTGCCGCTGGAACTGGCGGGCCGTGTCGACGCGCGCAACCTGGCGGAGGAAATGCTGGTGCGGGTTGGCTTGGCGGAACGCCTCGGTCATTATCCCAAGCATCTGTCCGGCGGCGAGCAGCAACGCGTGGCGCTGGCCCGCGCCTTCGCGGTGAAGCCGCAATTGCTGCTGGCCGACGAGCCGACCGGCAATCTCGATGCCGCCACCGGCGCGCAAGTCATCGATTTGATGTTCGCCATGAATGCCGAGCGGGGCACTACGCTGCTCCTGGTGACCCACGACGAGGCGCTGGCGCGGCGCTGCGGGCGGGTGTTACGCCTGGCCGGCGGTCGCCTGGCCGAGAATTGATGCTGCGGCCGATGCGGCTGCCTTAATGCCACTGCGCACCGCCGATTCCAGCGTCCCAGGATAATCCGAGGCGACATAATCGCCAGCTAAAAGCAGGCCGTCCAACGGTGTTTGTGTCTCTGGTCTTTGCAGATCGGGCGTGCAGGAGAAGGTGGCGCGTTTTTCTGCGATGACTTGCGTCCATAGAGGTGTCGGCAGCGGGGCGGACAGATGCTTCATGATGGCGGCAATTTCGGCATGCAGGCGTTCGGCCAATTCTTCCCTGGATAACTCCTGATGCCGGCCGCGGGCGCTGATGACGGCGGCCAGCAATCCGGGCGGACCGTCCAGCTGGCCGCGATCGAACAGCCATTGCATGATGCCGCCGGCGTAGCCCAGCATGGGAAAAGGTAAGCGTACCTGCGGCGGGTAGCGCAGGTAACAGGTGACGATCGGCTCATAGCTTATGCCGGCGATGGACTGCTGCAGCGGACCGAGTTGCGGCAGACCTTCGATCAGCGCCGCCAGGTGGTAGGGTGCGACGGCGGAAATGACATGGGAAAACGGTCCATGGCGGGAGCCTTCTTTTCCCCCCAGCAGGATGAAGTCCTTGCCTTGCTGCAGGATGCGCTGGATCGATGTGTCCAGCAGGATGCTGCTGCCATGCCGGGCTATGTAGCTTGCGGCGTAGGCGGGGAAAAGCGCGCCGACATCCACGCGCGGCAGCAGCAGGTCGCTGGCGCTGGCTTCGGCGGCCAGACTGTCGCGCAACACATGCGCGAATACCTGGGCCGAGGCGATGTCAGCCGCAGTGTTGAGCGCGGCGACGCAGAGCGGCTCCCACAGGAATTTGCGCAGGCGCTGCGGCTGGTCATGCGCTTCGAGCAGGGCGCTGACGCTGCCGCTGTTGGCGGCAAGCTTGAAATGCATGCGCTTCAGCGCCTGCATGAAACGCATCGCGGCGAATTTCTCCGCCCAGCTCAGTCCTTGCGCGCCCAGCAGGGCGAAGGCCAGATGCAAGGGCGCCGGCAAGCGCGGCGCGGCGATGCGCATTTCGCCCGGATAGGCCAGCGTCAGCGGCAGGCGCAGCAGCAGGCGCTCCGGGTCGGCGCCGACCAGCCGCATCAGCCGCAGCGTTTCGCGATAGGCGCCGATCAGGATGTGCTGGCCGTTGTCGAGCAGGACATCCCGGCCATCG
>CAYHXK010000432.1:0-2324 GCA_964360125.1 uncultured Sterolibacterium sp. | reverse complement strand
CAGGTGTCGGTGGTCGCCAGCGTGATGTTGGTCACCGCCTCGCCGCTGGGCATATATCTGACATCCGGATCCTTGCCCAGGTTGCCGATCAGAATCACTTTATTCACCGAAGCCATGTTGTCTCCTTTAGCGTTGTTGAATCACGACATCAATATTTGTGGCGAGAGCGGTCTTTTTCAGTACCGGGGCCATGGTCACCACCAGCACCAGCCAGATCAGCGCCAGGACGGCGCAAAACAGGTGCACCGCCGGCGTCCCGTAAGTCATCCCCAGCCAACCGCCCAGCATGCCGCCGAGGAACAGGCCGAGCGACTGGGTGGTATTGTATATGCCCAGCGCCGCGCCCCTGGCCTCGGCCGGTGCGATACGCGAGATCAGCGAGGGCTGCAGCGCTTCCAGGATATTGAAGCCGACGAAGAACAGCATCAGCCACAGGCCGATCGGATACAGGCCGGTACCGTAAGCATACAGGCCGGCTTGCACCAGCAGCAGCAACAGGATGGCGCCGCCGAATACCAGGCGGATCTTGCCGTGGCGCTCGGCGATGAAAATGGCCGGCAGCATCACCACAAACGACGCCAGCACCGCCGGCAGATAGACTTTCCAGTGCTCGACCAGCGGCAGGCCGCCGGATTGAACCAGCGCCGCCGGCACCACCACCCACAATGCCGTCTGCATGACATGGAGCGCCAGCACGCCGAAATTCAACCGCGCCAACTGGCCGTCCAGCAGCACCGAGGAGAATGGCACGTCCACCCCGCGCGCCACCATCGGCGGCGCCGCCGGCACCACTTTCAGCAACAACACGATGGCGCCCACGGCCAGCCCGCCGGTCAGGCCGAAAATCCCGCCCATGCCGACCGCCGCATACATCAGCGGCGCCAATACCAGAGACAGGGCGAAGCTGAGGCCGATCGACGCGCCGATCATCGCCATCACCTTGGTGCGATGCTGTTCGCGGGTGAGGTCGGCGGCCAGCGCCGTGATCGCCGCGGAAATGGCGCCCGCGCCTTGCAGCACGCGGCCGCCTATCATCCACCAGATGTCGGGAGCCAGGGCGGCGATCAGGCTGCCGGCCGCGAACAGCAGCAGGCCGAAGACGATCACCGGCTTGCGGCCGTAGCGATCCGAGGCGATCCCGAAGGCAATCTGCAACAGGGCCTGGGTCAAGCCATAGGCGCCCAGGGCAAAGCCGACCAGCGCCAGGTTGTCGCCGCCGGGCAAGGTCTGGGCATACACGGCGAATACCGGCAGGATCAGGAACAAGCCGAGCATGCGCAGCGCGAAAATCGACGCCAGCGAGGCCCCGGCCCGCACTTCGGCCTTGGTCATTCTGTCGGGGGTGGGTGCTCGCATGGATGAAGGCAAAAACAAATACAGGTTTGGTCAAAGCACGTCGAATTGCGTATATTAACAGGTTGCCTTGGTCCAACCTTCACGTCCCATCCTCCCGTCTCATGGACTTCCTGAAAATCCGCGGCGCGCGCACGCACAACCTCAAGAATATCAATCTCGACCTGCCGCGCAACCGGTTGACGGTGATTACCGGCCTGTCCGGCTCGGGCAAGTCTTCCCTGGCCTTCGATACGCTCTACGCCGAGGGACAGCGCCGCTACGTCGAATCGCTGTCCGCCTACGCCCGGCAGTTCCTGCAAATGATGGAAAAGCCCGATGTCGACCTGATCGAGGGCTTGAGCCCGGCGATTTCCATCGAGCAGAAAGCCACTTCGCATAATCCGCGCTCGACCGTCGGCACCGTCACCGAAGTCCACGACTATCTGCGCCTGCTGTATGCCCGCGCCGGCACGCCGCACTGCCCCGAGCACGGCCAGCCGCTGGAAGCGCAGAGCGTGGCGCAGATGGTCGATCACGTGCTGGCGCTGCCGCCAGACACCAAGCTGATGATCCTTGCCCCGGTGGTGGCCAACCGCAAGGGCGAGCAGGTCGACCTGTTCAACGAACTGCGCGCCCAGGGTTTCGTGCGCCTGCGCGTCGATGGCAAAATTGTCGAGATCGACGCGCTGCCCAAGCTGGCCAAGACCCAGAAGCACACCATCGACGTGGTGGTGGATCGGCTCAAGCTGCGTCCCGATGCGCGCCAGCGGTTGGCCGAATCCTTCGAGACGGCGCTGACCCACGCCGAGGGTCGTGCTATCGCATTGGAGATGGACAGCGGCCGGGAACATATGTTTTCCGCCCGCTTCGCCTGTCCGGTGTGCAGCTATGCCCTGCAGGAGCTGGAGCCGCGCCTGTTCTCCTTCAACAACCCGATGGGCGCCTGCCCCGAGTGCGACGGTTTGGGCGCCATCCAATTCTTCGACATG
>CAYHXK010000431.1:0-2324 GCA_964360125.1 uncultured Sterolibacterium sp. | reverse complement strand
GGCGTCGGCCAGGGGATCGCCCTGATCATCGAGCGGGTGTGAGAAAATCGCGCCTCGCAATTCTCAAGGAGGGATTTCATGCATGAAATAGCCACATTAGGCGGCGGCTGCTTCTGGTGCCTGGATGCGGTATTCGTTCGTCTGCGCGGTGTCGAGCGCGTCATCTCCGGCTACAGCGGCGGCAGAACCACCAACCCGAGTTACCGGGATATATGCGAAGGCGCTACCGGCCACGCCGAAGTGGTGCAGTTGAGTTTCGCTCCGGCGATCATCGGTTATCGCGATCTGCTGGAAGTCTTCTTCGCCATCCACGACCCGACCACGCTCAATCGCCAGGGCAACGACATCGGCACGCAGTACCGCTCGGTGATTTTCACCCACTCGGACGAGCAGGCACGCGTCGCACGGGAAACCATCGCCGCCCTCGGCGCCGCGCATGCCTGGCCAGGCCCTATCGTGACGCAAGTTGCCCCTGCTCCGACGTTCTACCCGGCAGAGGACACCCATGCCGACTACTACGCCAACAATCCCCGCCAGCCCTACTGCCAGGCGGTCATTGCCCCAAAGCTGGCGAAGTTCGCCAAGCAATTCGGCACCCGCTTGAAGTAAGCTCTAAGAAACGGCATTTCACCGCAAAGGACGCAGAGAAAAAACAAAGGGTTGGCGAATGATGACGAGCCACTCACCTGGTGAGTGGTCTATGTGGTCCAAGCATTTGAATTTCTTTGCGTCCTTTATGCACCAGAGGGTATCTGCGTCCTTTGCGGTTCAATTGTTTTTTCCAGGCTAAATCGAAAATTTGCCGGCGTTTTGCCGCTCCAGCTCCAGCAGCTTTTCGAACTCGCCCGCGGGAACCGGCTGGGAAAACAGGTAGCCCTGTCCATAGTCGCAGCCGGCCACGGCCAGCAGGCCGCGCTGCGCCTCGGTCTCCACCCCCTCGGCGATCACCTTCAGCCCCAGTTTGTGCGCCATCACGATAATCGCTTCGCACAGCGCCAAGTCACTGGAAGCAGGCGCCAGATTGCGCACGAAAGACTGGTCGATCTTGAGATAATCGATATCGAACTTATTCAGATAAGACAGGGATGAATAGCCGGTTCCAAAATCGTCGATCGACACCTGGATGCCCTCGTCGCGGAATTCGAGCAGTTTCCTGGCAGTAGAGGGACTCGCATCCATCAGCAGCCCCTCGGTGATTTCCGCCACGATGCTCTGTCCGGACAAGCCAAGTTCGCGCAAATGTTCGAACCAGCCGGAAAGCGTGTTCTCGTTGTTGATCTGCACGGGAGAGACATTGACGCTGACCTGGAACTGCGGGTGATACACAGCGCGCCAGCGCGCTGCATCACGTGCCGCTTGGCGGAACACCCAGTCGCCGATGGCGACGATCAGCCCGGTTTCTTCGGTGATGGGAATAAACTCGGCGGGGTTAACCAGGCCGCGCGTCGGGTGCTGCCAGCGTATCAGTGCCTCGGCCTTGTGGATTGCACCGCTCGCCAGTTCGACGATAGGCTGGAACACCAGGTGGAACTGGTCGCCGGCGATGGCGCCACGCAGATCGCTGGCCAGTCTCATCCTGGCCTGCGCCGTCTCCTGCATCGACGGCGTGAAGTAGCTGGAGCGATTGCGGCCCAGGCGCTTGGCCGCGTACATTGCCTGGTCGGCGTTCTTCAGCAGCTCCTCGATCCCGGTGGCGTCCTCGGGAAACAGCGTGATGCCGATGCTGGCCGAGATATACACGGTTTCGATCCCCAGCCGGAACGGCTCGGCCAGCTTGTGCAGGATGTTCTGCGTGATGCGCTCGATGCTGCCGATGTCGTGGAGTTCGCTCAGAATAACGGTGAACTCGTCGCCACCCAGCCGCGCCACGGTGTCGGTCGCGCGCACGCTGGCGCAGAGGCGCTGCGCCGCCTCCTTGAGCAGGATATCGCCGATATCGTGGCCGAGCGTGTCGTTGACCTCCTTGAAGCGGTCGAGATCGATGAACATCAGCGCCATCGGCAGGCCGGCGCGATGCGCCTTCTTGATTTCCTGATCGAGGCGGTCCTGGAACATGCCGCGGTTGGGCAGCCGCGTCAACACATCGAAGTTGGCCTGCTGCCAGATCAGCTCCTCGGACTTCTTCTTGTCGGTGATGTCGTTGAACAGCGCAACCCTTCGATATGCCGAGCCGTCCTCGTTGAAGGCGGTGTTGATGGTGAGCCATTCCGGATAAACCTCGCCGTTTTTTCGCCGGTTCCAGATTTCGCCCTGCCACTGGCCGCTACTGTCGAGCGCCTGCCACATGGCCAGAAAAAATGCGCGGTCGTGCCGGGCCGACTTGA
>CAYHXK010000430.1:0-2332 GCA_964360125.1 uncultured Sterolibacterium sp. | reverse complement strand
TCGCCTACATGGCCGAGCTGATCCGCGGCGAAACGCCGCTGGCGCAATGGCCGCCGGAATGGTTTGCCGTCGCGGACAACATCCGCCGCAAGGACATCCTGCTGGGCAACACCCTGGTGCCCGGCGAAGCCCTCGAAGCGGCGCTGGCCAGGGGCGCGCCGGCGACCCTGGAGGAAGTGCGGCGCTCCGGACTGCGCGGTCGCGGCGGCGCGGGCTTCGCCACCGGCCAGAAGTGGCAGGCCTGCCGCGATGCGCCCGGCGCCATGCATTATGTCGTCTGCAATGCCGACGAGGGCGAACCCGGCACCTTCAAGGATCGCGTGTTGCTGAGCGCCTACGCCGACCTGGTGTTCGAGGGCATGACCATCGCCGGCTATGCCATCGGCGCAGCCCAAGGCCTGCTCTACCTGCGCGGCGAATACCGCTATCTGCTGGAAACCTTGGAGCAAACCCTGCAACGCCGCCGCAACCAGGGCCTGCTCGGCGTCGAGATAATGGGCGTGAAAGGTTTCGACTTCGACATCGAGATCCATCTCGGCGCCGGCGCCTACATCTGCGGCGAAGAATCGGCGCTGATCGAATCGCTCGAAGGCAAGGCGGGCCGGCCGCGCATCCGGCCGCCCTTCCCGGTGACGCACGGCTACCTCGGCCAGCCCACCACGGTGAATAACGTCGAGACGCTGGCCGCCGCCTGCCTCGTCGCCAGGCACGGCGGCGCTTGGTATGCCGCCATCGGCACGGCCAAATCGGCGGGCACCAAGATCCTCTCCATTTCCGGCGACTGCCAGCGGCCGGGCATCTACGAATATCCGTTCGGCATCGGCGTGGCGCAGCTCCTGGCCGACTGCGGCGCCGCATCGAGCACCCAAGCGGTGCAGGTGTCCGGCCCTTCCGGCGTCTGCCTGGCGGAAAACGAATTCCAGCGCCGCATCGCCTTCGAGGACATCCCCACCGCCGGCGCCATGATGGTGTTCGACAACAGCCGCGACATGTTCGAGATGGCGCGCAACTTCGTCCATTTCTTCGCCCACGAGAGCTGCGGCTTCTGCACTCCCTGCCGCGTCGGCACCGCGCTGGTGGCGCGCCTGATGGACAAGCTCGCCGACCATCACGGCTCGCCCCACGATATCAACGAGATGTTCAAGCTCCACCGCCTGATGCAATCGACCAGCCATTGCGGCCTCGGCCACACCGCCTGCAATCCGCTGTTCGACACGCTCAACAAGTTCCGCCCGGCCTACGAACGCCGGCTGAAGTCGCTCGACTTCGTGCCGGCCTTCGATCTCGACGCCGCGCTCTCGCAAGCGCGCCAGATGACCGGCCGCGACGACGCCGCAGCGCATCTGGCCAACGCAACGGAGACTGAAGCGTGAGCGGCATGAGTCACGCGACGGAAGCCCCGACCTTCCGCCTCGACGGCGAGAAAATCCCCTTCGCGCCCGGCCAGACCATCATCGAAGCGGCGCGGGCGGCGGGCAAGTACATCCCGCACCTGTGTTATCACCCCGAGTTCGTGGCGCACGGCAGTTGCAAGCTGTGCACGGTCAAGGCCGGCGGGCGCTACGCTGCTGCCTGCACGCAGCAGGCGCAGGACGGGCAGGAAGTGGAGAACCACAGCGTCGAGCTGAACGACAAGCGCAAGACGCTGTTGCAGATGCTGTTCGTCGAGGGCAACCATTTCTGCCCGTCCTGCGAAAAAAGCGGCCAATGCCTGCTACAGGCAACCGCCTACGAGCTGGGCATGCTGACGCCGCACTTCGACCACTTCTTTCCCGACCGCCCGGTCGATGCCTCGCATCCCGAAGTGCTGCTCGACTTCAACCGCTGCATCCTCTGCGAGCTGTGCATACGGGCCAGCCGCGACAGCGACGGCAAGAACGTCTTTGCCCTCTCCGGCCGCGGCATCAAGACCCACCTGATCGTGAACAGCGCCAGCGGCCGGCTGGCCGACAGCGATTTCAGCGCCGCCGACAAGGCTGCCAGCGTCTGCCCGGTCGGCGTGATCCTGATCAAGCGGCGCGGCTTCGCGGTACCCATCGGCAAGCGCAAATACGACCTGCAGTCGGTCGGCGCAACCGCCGCCGCCGAGGAGACATGAAGTGAACGCGCCCGAAACGAAGCGCAAACTGCGCGTGGCGACCACTTCCCTGGCCGGCTGCTTCGGCTGCCACATGTCCTTGCTCGACATCGACGAGCGCCTGTTCGAGCTGGTCGAGCTGATCGAATTCGACCGCTCGCCGTTCACCGACATCAAGACCATCGGTCCCTGCGATTTCGGCCTGATCGAAGGCGGCGTGTGCAATGCGGAAAACGTCCAGGTGCTGCGCGAATT
>CAYHXK010000429.1:0-2334 GCA_964360125.1 uncultured Sterolibacterium sp. | reverse complement strand
CGCTTGTGCCTTACGTCGGCTCAGCGCGGTAAAGCAGTCATTGGTTTTCCGTCTTCCTCAACCTCCGCTTTGGGTCGATAGCAGCCCGTCGCCAAGTAATCGTGGAATTGAAGTTGCTCTGCGGATTTTGTGTGCCGCAACATGTCGAGCAAATATGAATAACGGAAATCGGATACCCAAAATTAGCACATTCATCACCGGCATGCCGCGCTGTCTGCTGTCCGCCCTGGCGCTAGTGGCAGTGCTCGCCGGCTGCGCGCAGTTACCGGATGTTGAGCTTGCCGCCGGGTTCGCGTCGCGTCCGGCACGAGCCATGATCGACGCCTATACGCTGACCGGCCGTATTGCCGTGCGCGAAGGCGAGCGACACTACGCGGTCAACATCGCCTGGCAGCACGCTGTGGAGCGCGATGAAATCCTCTTCGCCACCCCACTCGGCCAGGGCATTGCCGAGTTGACGCGCGATGCCGCCGGGGCGCGCTTGACCACGGCCGAGCGCCGCGAATTTGTCGCTGCCGATTGGCAAGGGCTGTCCGCCCAGGTATTCGGCTTCAGCCTGCCGCTTGAGGCTTTGCCGCGCTGGCTGGTGGCGGCTGTCCCGGCCGATGCCTTGGGCGTCACACGGGATGGCGCCGGCAGGCCGCAACGGATGGTGAGCGATGGTTGGCAAGTGGCTTACCTCGATTATGAGAGCGCCGCCGCCGATGCCCTGCCGGTCTTGATGGAACTCAGGCGAGGGGACATCGAAGTGCGCCTGAAAATCGACGACTGGCAACTGCCGCGATGAACCCCTGGCAATGCGAGTGGCCCGCGCCGGCCAAGCTCAACCTGTTCCTGCATGTCGTCGGACGGCGCGCCGATGGCTACCATTTATTGCAGACGGTCTTCAGGTTCCTCGATTTCGGTGACAGCCTGAGCTTCGCCCCACGTAATGACGACCGCATCCTGCTGGCAACGCCGCTGCCCGGCGTGCCGGCGGAACGGGACCTCACCGTGCGCGCCGCGCGCCTGCTGCAACAGGCCGCCGGCGTCCGCCAGGGCGTCGACATCCGCCTCGCCAAGCGGCTGCCGCTGGGCGGCGGGCTGGGCGGCGGCAGTTCGGATGCCGCCACCGTGCTGCTGGCGCTGAACCGCCTGTGGGGAACGAAGCTGTCCTCGGCGCAACTGCAACGGATCGGACTCGAACTCGGCGCCGACGTGCCGATTTTCATCCACGGCCATGCCGCCTTCGCCGAAGGGGTCGGCGAACGCTTCGTCGATGTCGACCTGCCGCCGGCCTGGTATCTGGTGCTGGCGCCGCCGGTCACGGTGCCGACGGCGGAGATATTCGGCGCGCCCGATCTGCGCCGCGACGCGCCTGTCATGAACGCCGCCGACTGGCGGCCCGGCATGGGCGGCAACGACCTGGAGCCGGTGGCCTGCCGCCTCTATCCGGAAGTGGCGCGGCACCTGGCCTGGCTGCGCCAGTTCGGCCCCGCGCGCATGAGCGGTTCCGGCGCCTGCGTGTTCACCGCTTTTGCAACCCCGGATGCCGCGCACGCCGCATACGCCGGATTGCCGCCGGGGATGCAGGGTTTCGTGGCGCACGGGCTCGATCGGAGTCCGGCTCTGGATGCCTGTCCGTAAAGCTATCGTGACGAATGGCGCATGTCTTATGATTCAGGTTGCGAGGATGCGCTGCGTGTTGTTGGCGCTACGCTGGCGGTTTCTGCAAGTCCGCATTCAAGAAGGAATGACCGCATGTCATTTACACACCGAACGGCGCGGCGGGATGATCTGCCGCGGATCGTGGCAATTTACAATGCCACGATCCCCTCGCGCATGGTCACAGCGGATACACAGCCGGTTTCGGTGGAGAGTCGCCTGGGCTGGTTCGAGCAACACGCCCCGGCCTTCCGGCCCTTGTGGGTGGCCGAGGAGGCGGGCAGCATCGCGGGATGGCTCAGCTTCTCCTCATTTTACGGCCGGCCGGCCTACAACAAGACCGTCGAATTAAGCATCTATGTGGATGAACCCTACCGGCAGCGGGGGCTTGGGGCATATCTGATGACCCAGGCATTGCGCGAGGCGCCAACGCTCCTGATCAATACGCTGCTCGGCTTCATCTTCGGACACAATCTGCCCAGCCTGGCCTTGTTCGAATCCTTCGGCTTCGCACGCTGGGGCCAACTCCCGCGGGTGGCCGTACTGGACGGAGTAGAGCGCGACCTGATCATCGTCGGCCGGCGCACCCAGGACGACGCTGTCCGGTCCGCAGTCGAATCAACTTCACGAGGAATGCCGCTGTGATCGACGTCATCGAAGCCGACTTATCCCTGCCCGCACACGCAGAGG
>CAYHXK010000428.1:0-2337 GCA_964360125.1 uncultured Sterolibacterium sp. | reverse complement strand
ACGCCGGAGATGATGTAGACATCGCGCCATTGCAGGTCGGATGGCAGCTCGGAGATGTAATACACATCCTTGGCGAGGAACTGCATGCCCAACGCCCGTTCGATGGCCGGCACCAGCACATCGACGTTGAGCGCCGTCGCGACGCCGACGACCACGCCCAGCGCCAGCCCGATCACGCCGATCAAGGCGCCCTGGACGATGAATATCTGCATGATGCTCGAGGGGCTGGCGCCCAGCGTGCGCAGGATGGCGATGTCGGCCTGCTTGTCGGTGACCGCCATCACCAGCGCAGAGACGATGTTGAAGGCGGCGACGGCGACGATCAAGAGCAGGATCAGGGACATCATGTTCTTCTCGATCGCCACGGCGCGGAAAAAGTTGGCGTGACTGCGCGTCCAGTCGTTGATCGAAACATCGGGATCGAGGAAGCGAAACAGTTCGCGCCCCACGCGCGGCGCGGCAAACAGGTCGTCCACCTTCAGGCGCACGCCGGATACGCGGTCGTCCATGCGGTAGAGTTTCTGCGCATCGGCGAGATGCACCAGGGCGAGGCTGGCGTCGTACTCGAACATGCCGGCCTCGAAGATGCCGACCACCTTGAACTGTTTCAGGCGCGGCAGCAGCGCCGCCGGCGTCACCATGCCCTGCGGCGCGATCAGCGTCACCTTGTCGCCAGTGAGTACCTGCAAGGCGCGCGCCAGTTCCGCGCCGAGGATGATGCCGAACTCGCCGGGCCGCAGCGCGGCGAGATGGCCGCTCTTCATGTACTGCTCGAAGTCGGCGACTTTTTCTTCGGCTTGCGGCAGAACGCCGCGCACCATCGCGCCGCGCACCTGCTGGTCGAAGGAGAGCATGCCCTGCTCCTGAATGTAGGGCGCGGCGGCTTGCACCCGCGGATGCTGCGCGGCGCCCTGCACCACCTTGCTCCAGTCGGCCAGTTCGCCGCCGGCGCTGGCGGGTCCGGTGATCTGGATATGCGAAGCGACGCCGAGGATGCGCGTGCGCAACTCCTTCTGGAAGCCGTTCATCACCGACAGTACGACAATCAAGGCCCACACACCGAGCGCAATGCCCAGCATCGAAATCAGCGAGATGAAGGAGATGAAGCGGTTACCGCCACCGCCGTTGCCACCGCTACCGCCGCGCTTCTTGGCACGCGTGTAGCGCAGGCCGATCCAGAGTTCGTATTTCATGGCCTATGTTAACATGCCGCCATGCAACTCCACCTGGTCCTTCCCGGCCTGCTCTGGCCGGGCAAGGCGCTGCGCGATACCGCCTTCGATCTCGACTTGCCGGCCCTGGCCTGGCTGCTCGGGCGCGGCCGGCAGGCTTGGGGGCCCCCGCTGCCGCTGGAACACTGGCTCTGCCGCGCCTTCCGCATGGAACCTCGTGAACCTCCCCTTGCCGCGCTGCGGCTGCTGGGCGAAGGCCAGGATCCGGGCGAGGCACACTGGCTTTGCGCCGACCCGGCACGCTTGCGTATCGAGCAGCGGCGGCTTGCGCTCGACGTTGGCAAGGCTGGCGACAGCGGCCTGACTACAACCGAAATGCAGCAGATAGCCGCGGCACTCGCGCCGCTTCTGGCCGAGGTTGGCGAGTACCAAGCCGGAGCGCCCGGTCACGGCTACCTGAAGCTGCGCGCCCCCGCGCGACTGCTCACCCTGCCGCCCTCGGCCGCCGCCGGCAGCGGCAATCCCTTGCCGGGCGGGGAGGATGCGGCGCTGTGGCGGCGTCTTGGCAACGAGGCGCAAATGCTGTTGCATACCCTGCCGCTGAATGCGCAACGCGAGAGGGAAGGACGCCCCCCGCTCAACTCGCTGTGGTTCTGGGGCGCCGGCCGGCTGCCGGCGCGTGCCGCCGGAACGGCAGCGCCTTACCTGGCGGTGAGCGGAAACCACCCCTTGCTGAGCGGACTGGCGGCATGGAGCGGCATCGCCCACCACGCAGCTCCAACAACGCCGGATGCGCGGTCAAGCAGGCCCGGTAACAGCTTGCTGCTGCTCGACTCCCTGCAATCCTCCGTTCGACAACTCGACGCCCTGGCCTGGCGCGCGGCGCTGGCGGACATCGAGCGCGACTGGCTGCAACCGCTCAGGCAGCATTTGCGTGCGGGACGCATCGACAGCCTGCGCCTGACTGCCCTCGGCGACGAGGCCTGTCTCGATCTCAGCCTGACGCGCAGCGCTGCGCTGAAATTCTGGCGCCGCCCGCAAGCCCTGCATGAATTGGACTACGCCAGGTGATCTCCGCTACCTCTTCGGGTAATTCCGCCCTGCGGCCTCCTAACTCGCATGGTCGTCAGACCACCCCCGTGCCATGAAATCGTTCAAAGACAGG
>CAYHXK010000427.1:0-2337 GCA_964360125.1 uncultured Sterolibacterium sp. | reverse complement strand
CGCATCGATTGCTCATAAATCATGCGAATGGAATCGGGTAACTGAGGTTTTTAGGTTTATTGATGAAGCCGATCAGCCCGGTCTTCTGTTTCAAGGATGAGGTCGATTCGGCAATCAAGGTTAATTATCAATCCACCCATTATGTGGATAACTTGGTGGCCAGCTTCGACCTGAAAATGTTCCATGGCGGACATCTGAGCGAGTCGGCGCTGTCCAAGCTGCTGGACTCCAAGCCGATGGTCGAACTCGGCGATTCGATTATCTTGCTGGCTTTGAAAGAGCGTGCCTCGGACATCCACATCGAGCCGAAGAAGAACGAGGTGGTGGTGCGCTTCCGGATCGACGGCGTACTGGTGGACCGGCTGTTCCTGCCGGCGGAGATGGGGTTGCCGATCGCCTCGCGCTACAAGATATCTTCCGAGATGGACATCACCGAACGGCGCAAGCCACAGGACGGCAGACTAAGCTTTACCCTGCCGATGAAAACACTGGACTTGCGCGTCTCCTCCCTGCCGGTGATGTACGGCGAAAAAGTGGTGATGCGCATTCTGGGTTCGCTATATACCAGCGCCATCCTGAATCTGGACAAGCTGGATTTTTCTCCCGAGGTGCTGCGCCCGTTCAAGTCGACCCTGAGACATCTGCAGGGTATCCTGTTCGTGACCGGCCCGACCGGCTCAGGCAAGAGCACCACGCTGTATGCAGCGCTGAACTTCATCAACACGCGCGACATCAACATCATTACCATCGAAGACCCGATCGAATACGATGTGCCGACCCTGAATCAGGTGATGATCAACGACAAGGCTGGTCGAGGCTTCAAAGAGGTATTGCGCTCGGTGTTGCGCCAGGATCCGGATGCCATCCTGGTGGGCGAGATCCGCGACACCGAAACCGCGCGCATCGCCACCCAGGCGGCGTTGACCGGGCATCTGGTGTTGACCACGCTGCACACCAACGATGCGATTCAGGCTACCACGCGATTGCTGGAAATGGGCGTGGAGCGTTTCATCGTGGCGCCGGCCATTATCGGCGTGTTGGGGCAGCGTCTGTTGCGCAGGCTGTGCGAATACTGCAAGACCGAACATCACCCCGATCCCGATGAGTTGCGCCAGTATTTCTACTGGCGCGAAGGCGCCGAGTTGCCGGTATTTTACCAAGGAACAGGCTGCGAGCGTTGCGGTGGGACAGGTTACACCGGAAGGATCGGTATCCATGAATTCCTGAAAATCACTCCGCAGATACGCGAAGCGATCCTGCGCGAACGCAATTACGATGAGATTATGGATCTCGCGGTGCAGCAGGGATTTCACAATCTGCGTTTCGACGGTTTCAAGAAGGCATTGCGTGGATTGACTTCACTGGAAGAGGTAATTCGCGCCACCGCTTCCCTGGAAGACGATTGAGTGGCATGACGGCGCAACAGGCGTAAGCGGAAAGAATACAGGTTCGGTTCATTCGAACGGGCCGCTGGATGACCGGAGGCACTTGGGATAATTGGCAATGCTTGTTCGATCGTCGTATTCGTTCCGACTGGGTGGTTTTGCTGATCTGCCTTTCGCTGACCCTGTTGCTTTTCATGGCTATACGGCTCGCCCGCCCGGCGAACGATCGCTCCACACCTCTACCATTTACCTGGAACACTTTTCTGGACCCAGCCAGTCACGGTTATTCCTTGGCCCTGCTTCACGCTTTGAATAAAAATCTCCGCTTAAGTGCGATAACGCACGGAGAGCGGCAGGCTTAATTGCTATAAGAAAACATAGCTGCTGAAAATTATCCACGGACTCGATTTGCTCCACCGGTGCCTGCAAGCAAAATTACGCATTTTTTGTGCCAGATGAGCGTAAAAGCAGGTGAGGTGTTGCGCGCACCTTCGGCCGCGCGATCCGCCGGACAAATTCGAATTTTAACAGAGGTCGGCCATGCCCAAAAAAATCCGCGCTCCCGCCATTCTCAACCCCGCCGCCGGCACGGCGGAGGACATCACCGAGGACCAACGCCAGGAGGCCTTGCTTAAAACCGGAGCCTTACAGAGCGCGATTTTCAACAGCGCCAATTTCTCGAGCATCGCCACCGACGCCAAGGGCGTGATCCAGATCTTCAACGTCGGGGCGGAACGCATGCTGGGCTACGCGGCGACCGAGGTGATGAACAAACTCACCCCGGCGGACATTTCCGACCCGCAGGAGGTCATCGCGCGCGCCGAAGCCTTGAGCGCCGAGCTCGGCACCCCGATCACCCCCGGCTTCGAGGCCCTGGTGTTCAAGGCCGCGCGCGGCATCGAGGACATCTACGAGCTGACCTACTTCCGCAAGGACGGCAGCCGCTTCCCGG
>CAYHXK010000426.1:0-2350 GCA_964360125.1 uncultured Sterolibacterium sp. | reverse complement strand
ATGGGCAAAGTCGTCATAAACCGTTACCCCCCGCGCCGCGCCGCGTATCTCCAGTCGCCTTTTGACGCCTGCGAATCGCCTTAACGCCTGTAGCGCCTGTTCGGGAGGCACGCCCGCGTGACGCGCCGCGGCGATAGCAGCCAGCGCATTGGCTCGGTTATGGGCGCCTGGCAAACTGAGCGCAGTCCTGCCGATTTCACGCCCCAGCAGACTCACCGCAAAACCATCGTCGGCCTTGGGCTCGCCCGCCTGCCAGCCCCCGGCCAGGTTGAACCATTCCAATGGCGTCCAGCAGCCGCGCGCAATCACTCGCCTCAAGGAAGCCTCGGCGCCATTCGCGACGATCAGGCCGTTGTTCGGCAAGATACGCAATAAATGGTGGAATTGCGTCTCAATCGCTGCAAGATCGGCGAATATGTCCGCATGATCATACTCAAGGTTGTTTAGAATCAGGGTGCGCGGTCGATAGTGGATGAATTTGGAACGCTTGTCACAAAATGCCGTGTCGTACTCGTCCGCCTCGATCACAAAGAAAGGAGAATCCGTCAGTCGCGCCGAAACGCCGAAATTCTGCGGCACTCCACCCACCAGGAAACCGGGGTTCAAGCCCGCCTCTTCCAGAATCCATGCCAGCAGAGCAGTGGTGGTGGTCTTGCCGTGCGTGCCGGCCACGCCTAACACCCACTTGTTATGCAATAGTTGTTCGGCCAGCCACTGCGGACCGGAGACATAGGGTAGATTGCGGGCGAGAATTTCCTCCAGCAGCGGATTGCCGCGCGAGATGGCATTGCCTATGACGAACAGATCGGGCTCCAAATCAGCCTGGTCTGCGCTATAGGATTCGATCAACGCGATGCCCTGCCGCTCCAGCTGGCTATTCATCGGCGGATAGGCATTGGCATCGCAGCCACTCACGCGATGGCCGGCAGCCCGCGCGATAAGCGCAATGCCGCCCATGAAAGTGCCGCAAATACCGAGGATATGGATGTGCATGTCAAGCAAACCGGCGTGCTGTGTAGAATGGCGCGGAATTATAGTCGATACCCCGCCAATCATTTCATACTGACAACCTCATGCCTCACCATGTCAGACACCCCAAACCTGCCAGACATCCTCCTCATGTCGAGGCGCTACGACGGGATATCGCAAGTCTGGCCGCCCGCCTGATGGCCGAGGACGGCGTTTCCAGCTACTCCCTGGCCAAGCGCAAGGCTGCAAAACAGTTGGGGGCCTCTGGCAGCGAGGCGTTACCAGCCAACCAGGAAATCGAGGCGGCTCTTCGTTGCTACCTGGCGCTCTTCCAGGAAGACGAGTTGCGCGAACGCCTCGCCTTGCTGAGACGGGAAGCACTGGAACTGATGCGCCTGCTGGCGGTTTTCCATCCTTACTTGACTGGGCCTGTCCTCGATGGCACCGCTGGTCGCTATGCCGAAACGGAGATAGAGCTGTTTGCCGACAGCGCCAAAGATGTCGAGATCTTCCTCCTGGAGCGCTACTTTAGCTTCGAACATGTAGTCATCCGCCGTTCCGACCAGCTTCATGGGCCAACTCAACCAGAAGCTCGGTTGAGGCTTGAAGGTAAAATAGCCTCGCATTTGTTGACCATCTACCCATACATCCTGGAACGCGTTCACCGCCGCAATCCCCATACCGGACTAGTTACCGGCCGTGCAGGCATCGACGCTGTCGCCACATTACTGGAATCGCCATGAATCCCAAAACCCGATTTGCCCTGATCG
This sequence comes from uncultured Sterolibacterium sp., assembly GCA_964360125.1. GTDB lineage: Bacteria > Pseudomonadota > Gammaproteobacteria > Burkholderiales > Rhodocyclaceae > JACRAR01. The sequence continues at coordinate 611 of CAYHXK010000426.1, read as the reverse complement.
CCTTACTGGCGCTACTTGCAGTTGTTGCAGGTTTTATCGCTGCCGGCTATAAGTACCGGCAACAATTTGTCGTTCCAGGCATCTCGCTCTCCGAATCCACACGCGCTTCCGAACAATTGCTGGCGCTGACGCTAGCCGATGCCAGTGCCGTCAGCCAGCCCCTAAGCCAATGGCGCGGAAAATTGCTGGTAGTAAATTTCTGGGCGACCTGGTGTCCACCCTGTCGCGAGGAGATGCCGGGATTTTCGCGATTGAATACAAAATTTGCGTCTAAAAGTGTCCAATTTGTAGGGATTGCCATCGATCATGCTGACAAAGTTAAGGAATATTCGCTTCAAACACCTACTTCATACCCGCTCCTGGTTGGAAGCCCAGGGCTCATGCCTATTATGAGTGGGTTGGGCAATACTTCCGGTGGCTTGCCTTTTACCGTGATCATCGGCCGTGACGGGACCTTGCGCCAAACCCGCTTAGGCTTATGGAAGGAATCCGCACTGGAAGACATCCTGGCCGATTTGGCAAAAGAGTCTTGAATGCACCGGGAGCCGACAGGGGCGTCGTAAGGGAAGACTGGACAAGTTGCATCGATTTGCGGCAAACTTGCAGCTATG
>CAYHXK010000425.1:0-2353 GCA_964360125.1 uncultured Sterolibacterium sp. | reverse complement strand
CGCCAGCGTGGTGCCGGTGAACAGCGGTTCGAAAACCCTCAAGGATGCCTTTAACGAGGCGATGCGCGACTGGGTCACCAACGTCGGCAACACCTTCTACATCATCGGCACCGTTGCCGGGCCGCATCCCTATCCGATGATGGTGCGCGACTTCCAGACTGTGATCGGGACGGAATGCCTGACGCAGATGCCCGAGTTGACCGGACGTCAGCCGGACGCGGTGATCGCCTGCGTCGGCGGCGGCTCGAATGCGATGGGGATTTTTTATCCGTATATCCCGCTCGCCGGCGTCAGGCTGATCGGCGTCGAGGCGGCCGGGCTTGGGCTGGCCAGCGGCAAGCACGCCGCGCCGCTCACCGCCAACAGCCCGGTCGGGGTGCTGCACGGCAACCGCACCTATCTGATGCAGGACGAGAACGGCCAGATCATCGAGACGCACTCGATTTCGGCGGGTCTCGACTATCCCGGCGTCGGTCCCGAGCATGCCTGGCTCAAGGATAGCCGTCGCGCCGAGTATGTGGCGGTGACCGACGACGAGGCGCTGGCGGCGTTTCATGCGCTGTGCCGCTATGAAGGGATCATCCCGGCGCTGGAGTCCAGCCATGCCCTGGCCTACGCCGCCAAGCTCGCCCCGACCCTGTCCCGCGACCAGTTGTTGCTGATCAACCTCTCCGGGCGCGGCGACAAGGATATGCATACGGTGGCGGAAAAATCGGGGATTAAGTTCTGATCGTGGGAGCGAAGGAGGAATGATGGATCGCTACGAAGTCATCATCTATTGGAGCAACGATGACGCTGCCTATATCGCCGAAGTGCCTGAGCTTCCTGGCTGCATGGCCCATGGCGCCAGTCGCCAGGAAGCGCTCGCCAATATCGACGATGCGATCTGTCTTTGGCTGGACACGGCCCGCGAATTCTGCCGCCCCATCCCGGAGCCCAAAGGCGCTCGGCTGATGTACGCTTGAATCCATGTCGACTCCGATTATTTTGTGGATGACTGAATGAGCCGTATTGCACCGACATTTGAGAAACTCCGGACGCAGGGGCGCAAGGCGCTGATTCCCTTCATCACCGCCGGCGATCCCGATCCGGAAATGACCCTGCCGCTGATGCGCGCGCTGGTCGAGGGAGGCGCCGACATCATCGAACTGGGCGTGCCGTTTTCCGATCCCATGGCCGACGGCCCGACCATCCAGCGCGCCTCGGAACGGGCCTTGCGGCACGGCATGAGCCTGCGCGGCGTGCTCGACATCGTGCGGGCTTTTCGCCGGGAAAATGCCGATACGCCGGTGGTGTTGATGGGCTATGCCAATCCGATCGAGGCCTACGGCGCCGGCGTTTTTCCCGGCGCAGCGCAGGCCGCCGGCGTAGATGGAGTGCTGGTGGTGGATTACCCGCCGGAAGAGTGCGTCGAATTTTCCGCCAGCTTGCGCCAGCACGAGGTGGATCCGATTTTTCTGCTGGCGCCGACCTCGACCGAGCAGCGTTTCGGCGAAGTGGCGGCGCTGGGCAGCGGCTACATCTATTATGTTTCGCTGAAGGGCGTGACCGGCGCCGGTCATCTCGATTTCGACGATGTGGCGCGGCGCATCCCGGCCATCCGGCAGAAAGTCGGCATGCCGGTCGGGGTCGGCTTCGGCATCCGCGACGCGGCCGGCGCCAGGCGCATCGCTGCGATTGCCGATGCGGTGGTCATCGGCAGCCGCATCATCGAGGAAATCGAAAATTCGCCCCGCGCGGAAATTCCCGCGCGCGTCACCGCTTTCCTGCGCGCAGTGCGGCGCGCCATGGATGGAGAAACCCCATGAGCTGGCTACAGAAACTGCTGCCACCCAAGATCAAGCGCGCCGAAGGCGTGCGCAAGTCCATTCCGGAGGGGCTCTGGTGCAAGTGCCCGGCCTGCGAAGCCGTGCTCTACAGCACCGATCTGGAAAGCAATCAGGGGGTCTGCCCAAAATGCAGTCATCATCATCGCTTGAAGGCGCGCGTACGCCTTGATCACCTGCTCGATCCCGAGGGACGTTTCGAGATCGGCGCCGAGGTGATACCGGTTGATCCGTTGAAATTCAAGGACAGCAAGCGCTATATGGATCGCCTCGCCGCCGCCAGGACGGATACCGATGAAGCCGATGCGATGGTGGTGATGCAGGGGGCGATCAAGACACTGCCGCTGGTGGTTGCCTGTTTCGAGTTCGAGTTCATGGGCGGATCGATGGGTTCGGTGGTCGGCGAACGCTTCGTGCGCGGCGTCAAAAGCGCCATCGAGAGTCAGATGCCTTTCCTCTGCATCACTGCGAGCGGCGGCGCGCGCATGCAGGAAGGCCTGTTCTCGCTGATGCAGATGGCCAAGACC
>CAYHXK010000424.1:0-2365 GCA_964360125.1 uncultured Sterolibacterium sp. | reverse complement strand
AAGGCAGCGCCTTCCTGGCCGCATCGCTGTAGGAGGAGACCTTGCGCTTGTCTTCGGCGGAGCCCGGCGCAGCTTCCTGCACCGCGACTATATTCGCGCCGCCGTCGCCGGGGCCGCGCGCCAGCCATTCCGGTTTGAGGGTTTGAACGGTAAACAACACTGCTACGCTGAGGGTGACGGTTTGAGCGAAAATCAGCCAGAGACGGTGCATACTAGATTCGATTCCGTTAAAGTTCCTGTTGGAGGATTGCAATGCAACGCGACGTACTTTCCCAGTATCTCGACGAATGTCTGGAAGCCGCGCGCTTCCATGATTATTGCCCAAATGGCCTGCAAGTGGAAGGGCGCGACGAGGTGCGCCGCTTGGTTTGCGGCGTGACCGCCAGCCAGGCGCTGCTTGAAGCCGCCGTGGCGCAAGATGCCGACGCGGTGCTGGTGCATCACGGCTGGTTCTGGAAATCCGAAGATGGCCGCGTCACCGGTTTTCGCAAGCGCCGCATGGCGCTGTTGCTGGCGCATGACATCAGCCTGCTGGCCTACCACCTGCCGCTCGATGCCCATGCCGAATTGGGCAATAACGCACAGTTGGCATTGCGTCTCGGCTGGCGCGTGGAGGGCCGCTTCGGCGAGCAGGAAATCGGCTTTTTGGGCGCTACCGCTGCCGCCACGGCGGGGGAACTTGCCGCCGCGCTGGAACAGGGGTTAGGCCGCAAGCCGCTGTTGGTGGGTGACCCAGACCGGCCACTGAAGCGTATTGCCTGGTGTTCGGGCGGTGCTCAGGCTTACTTCGAGGAAGCCATCGCCGCCGGCGCCGACTGTTTTATCTCCGGCGAAATCTCCGAGCAGACGGTGCATCTGGCGCGCGAGACCGGCATTCCATATATCGCCGCGGGTCACCATGCCACCGAACGCTACGGCGTTCAGGCGGTAGGCAGCCATTTGCAGGAAATGTTCGGGCTGGATTGCACTTACATCGAGATCGACAACCCGGTGTAGTGGTCTTGGCGTGTTGTTTGCGGCGTGCCGGCGCCTCCGGATTCCCATCCGGAAGGAGGGGATACCCATTCGACTAAAATGCAGAGCGAATGAGTAGGACCGATGGAGCCCGCACGGACGACCGGCGGCCCAACCCGATTCCCCAAGACTGCCGGCCGGAAAGAATTTCGGAAGTTGAGCCTGATCGACGATGCAAGCCAAAATTGACCCGAATAAATTTGCCTGGGAATTGCCGCCACTGCGAGATCCTTACCTGCACCTGAGTATTCGTCGCAGCACGCTGACTGCTTTTCTTGGATCGTTGATCGTGCACATGCTGGCCTTGTTCGTTGTTCCCCAGCAACACCTAAGCACCGGCGAGCAGTTCGCGAAGACCGGCGATCCTCTGGTCGTGGATTTGCGGCCACGCACGGCGCCGTCAAGTAGGCGAAGCTTTTCCACCGCAATTCCCGAGGCGCGGCGGCGGCCGCCTGTGGGCGCTCGCCACAAATCCTCTTCGGCGACAGTCCTTGCTTTGAACAAGCCGCGCGACAACGAGCTTGCCAAGCCGCCGAGTCCAGCGACTTCACCGGTTCCGACGCAGGCTGCGGAGTCGCTGCCGGACATGCAGGCCTACGTTAACGCAGCCAGATCGCGGCGCCGGGCCGCCGAGGATTTTTCCGGCAAGGAAGACGCCGCAGCCGCCGGCAATGAGCGCGGGCCATCGGAGGACGAAATCCTGATGGCCAGGGTCAAGCGCAACCTGAGTCCGGGCACTAACGGCGTGTTTCAAATCCTCAACATGGAGTCGCGCACGGCGGCCTTCTCCTTCCGCGGCTGGACCGGCGATTCGAGCAATTCCCGGCGCGAATACATTCAAGTCGAACTGGGTACGCACAGCGATATCCAAATCGCCATCGTGCGCCGGATGATCGAACTGATACGCCGCTACTATCAAGGCGATTTCAATTGGGAGTCGCAGCGCCTTGACCGCATCGTCACCTTGTCGGCGCGCACGGAAGACAACGCCGGCCTCGAGGAATTCATGATCAAGGAATTTTTCGGAGCGCGAGTTGCTCGCGTTCGATAATGTGCCGCGCCATGACCGCCCTCAGTCGGCAATGACCAGACAGGCGAAGCGCAAAAAATCGGGAAAACGTGAGATTGGTACCGCGATCAAAGCCGCCTTTCGCGTATTGCGTTGCCCGAGGGCCGGCTAAACAAGAAATGCTTGATTCAAGCCGGAGTTCTCATTTAGCATCCACTTTCACCTTGCATGCTCCAGAGGGATTACATGAACCTGCGACTGTTGCCACTCATCTTGGTTTTATGCTGCGCCCCCATCAACAGCCTCGCCTGGGGACCCGACGGACATCAAAGCGTGGGTGCG
>CAYHXK010000423.1:0-2367 GCA_964360125.1 uncultured Sterolibacterium sp. | reverse complement strand
GTTGGCGGCCGAGTCGAGTTCGTTGGCCTCGCGCCGCAGATGGGTGCGCCAGTTGGTGATGGCGATGGTGAGGGCGATATAGACGATCAGCGTGGCGACGGTGATCAGGGCAAAGCTGATTTCGTATTTGACCAGCAGGATGCCCAGCACCAGCGAGATTTCCACCAGCGTCGGCAGGATCGAATACAGCGTATAGCTGATCAGCGAACCGATGGCGCGCGTGCCGCGTTCGATGTCGCGCGTCAGGCCGCCGGTCTGCCGCTCCAGGTGGAAGCGCAGCGACAGCGCGTGCAGGTGCTCGAACACCTGCAGGGAGATGGTCCGCACCGCGCGTTGCGTGACGCGGGCGAAAATCAGTTCGCGCAGTTCCGTGAACAGCGAAGTCGAAAATCGCAGCACGCCGTAAGCCGCCACCAGTCCCAGCGGCACCAGCAGCAACGCCTTGTCGGCCGGTACGCCGAGGGTATCGATGATGTCCTTGAAGATCAACGGTACCGCGACGTTGGCAAACTTGGCGCAGATCAGACAGACCAGCGCGAAGGCGACGCGACCCTTCCACGCCAGCAGATAGGGCAACAACGACTTGATGGTTTTCCAGGCTTGCGGTTCGGCGAGGGGCGGCCCGGGCAAAGCGGCGGAGGGTGGGCTACGGCGCATGATGTAATTCTAACAGGGGCGTCTGGCGTTTATTCAATTGCGTTTCCCGCAAACGTGAGGATACGCGGATTAATTCGCCGTTCGTAGGGCGGAAAAAATGCAGATACACGCCAGCTGCGGACCGATTCTTTCCGGTCAGGTAGAATTAACGAATTCTTATCGATGGATAGGCCATTCAGGCCGGTTTACCATGACACCATCAACTTCCTCATCACTCCCACGGCGTTTGTTGATCGTATTGGTCCTGGTTCTTGTGCTGGTCGCCGGCTGGTGGTGGACCACCAAGCCGAAGCCGATTCCGGTGGTGTTCAAGGAGGTAGATCGCGGCAAGGTCGAATCCACCATTGCCAATACCCGCGCCGGGACGGTCGAAGCCTGCCAGCGCACCAAGCTGTCCGCGATACTCGGCGGCCGCATCGAGGTGCTGGCGGTCAAGGAAGGCGACCGGGTGAAGAAGGGCCAGCTCCTGATGAAGCTCTGGAACGACGACCAGCAGGCGCAGAGCACGCTGGCCCTGGCGCAGGTGGCGACGGCCCGGCAGCGCGTCGCCGAGGCCTGCACGCTGGCCGCCAATGCCGAGCGCGAGGCCAATCGCCAGACTTCCTTGCGTGCCCAGAACTACGTGTCGGTTTCACGGGAAGAGACGGCTCGCACCGAGGCCCAGGCCAGGCGTGCCGGTTGCGACGCGGCCAAGGCCGATGTGGTCCAGGCCGAAGCGCGCGTCCAGGTGACCCGCGTCGAGCAGGGACGCACGGTGCTGTACGCCCCTTTCGCCGGCACGGTCGCCAAGATCGTCGGCGAGGTCGGCGAATACTCGACGCCTTCGCCCCCCGGCGTGCCGACGCCGCCGGCCATCGATCTGATCGACGAATCCTGTCTCTACATCAAGGCGCCGATGGACGAGGTGGACGCGCCGAAAATCCAGGTCGGCCAGCCGGTGCGCATCAGTTTCGACGCGCTGCCCAAGCAGTCCTTTCCCGGCCGCGTCAGGCGCGTCGCGCCCTATGTTTCGGCGGTCGAGAAGCAGGCCCGCACGGTAGACGTCGAAGCCATTCTGGATCGTCCCGAGGCGGCCGGCAAACTGCTGGTCGGCTACAGCGCCGATGTCGAAGTGATACTCACGGTGCATGACAACGTGGTGCGCGTTCCCACCTCCGCCCTGCTCGAAGGCGGCCGGGTGCTGGCGCCACGTGCCGACGGCACGCTGGAAGAGCGCAGGATCAAGGCCGGGCTGGCCAACTGGGAATACACCGAAGTGCTGGAAGGCCTGATTGCGGGCGAGCGCGTCGTCACCTCGCTGGAACGCGAGGGGGTGAAGGCCGGCGCCCATGTCGTGGTCGACGAGAAAGCCGTCACCGCAGCCAAGTGACAAGCTTGTAATAGCCTGATGATTCCCGCGATTCCAGTGAATCCTGCGAATTCCATGAGTTCCGAGACTGCGGCCCAGATCCAGCTTGCCGGCATCGAACGGGTGTTCCTCCTCGGCGACAGCGAAGTGCATGCCCTGCGCCACCTCGATGTGACCATCGCCGCCGGCGAATATGTAGCAGTGATGGGGCCTTCCGGTTCGGGCAAGTCGACCCTGCTCAATCTGCTCGGCCTGCTCGACCGCCCCAATGCCGGCGTCTACCGGCTCGAAGGGCGCGACGTGACGACGCTCTCGGCGGAAGAGCAGGCGCACGTGCGCAGCGAGCGCATCGGCTTCGTGTT
>CAYHXK010000422.1:0-2376 GCA_964360125.1 uncultured Sterolibacterium sp. | reverse complement strand
ACGCCGTCGATTGGCCTGATTTCCGTGGGCAAGGACGGCGCGGTGCTCAAGTCGAGCATGCCGATCAAATTCAGCAGCACGATCAGTGCAACGGGTTTGTCGATTGCCGTCGGCAAGGTGGGATCTTCGGGCGAGGCGCCTCTGACCGACGCGGCGAAGTACGAACCGACCAGCAAAACCACCTTCAGCGACTACGGTGTGGATACCGAAGCCATCGTGATGGACGCCGCGCGCGGCGTGCTGTGGGTGTCCGATGAATACGGCCCGTTCATTCTGAAAATCGATCCCGCCAGCGGCATCATCCTGAAGAAATATCAGCCCGGCACAGGCGCCGCGGATTTGCCCGCGGTGCTGGCCAAGCGCCGCGCCAACCGCGGCATGGAAGGCATGTCGCTGGAGGTGGCCAGCGGCAAGCTGCATGGTTTCGTGCAAAGCCCGCTCGACGACGGCAAGGCTGCGTATGTACTGCCGGGCGCTGCGGCGAGCACCAGTGAAAGCATCAAGGACTATGCCAAATTCAACCGCTGGGTGGAGTTCGATCCGACCACCGAGAAGACCAGGCTCTATGCCTATCCGATTGACGGCGCCCAGTACGCAAAGGGCAAAACCGGCAATGCCAAGCTGGGCGACCTGGTATCGCTGGGCGGCGGCAAGTTTATCGTGATTGAGCAGGGTGCGGGCGTGGACGGCAAGGTGTTCAACCGCCTGATGCTGGTGCAGATACCGGCTACTGCCACCGACATTGCCGCGCTGGGCACCGACCTGGAAAAGAGCAGCATGGCCGGGGCGGCAGTCAACGCGGCCAATTACGCTGACGTGGTGACGCTCAAGAAGACCCTGTTGTTCGACTTGAACGGCGCCGGCTGGCTGGCCGAGAAGGCCGAAGGTCTGGCGCTGGTGGACGACAACACGCTGGCGCTGACCAATGACGATGACTTTGGTCTGACGACCATCGTGTTTAATTCGGCTGGTGCCGTCATCGACGGCGCCGACATCACCAAGTGCACGGTGGATGGCAACGGCGCCATTACCACTACCGCCTCGGCAGCGGCGTCCGGTTGTACCGCCGGCAACACCACGCGGGTCGGTCGCGGCACCGACACTGAGCGGCCAAACCGCCTGTGGTTGTTGAAATTCAGCAAGAAGCTGGCGGATTTCAGCGTCCCTGGTTAGTAGACTTATTCACCAAACCCGCCGGAATTGCGCCGGCGGTTTTTTTACTTACCTGTATCGATCAGAGCGCCAGCACAAGTTGCGCCAGCAGCGCGCCGATAGCGGCGCCAGCCAGCACATCGCTGGGATAGTGGAGGCCCAGCACCGGCCGCGACAGCGCCACCAGCGCGGTGTACAGCCAGAGGATGGGCGCGAGACCGGGATAGGCAGAGCTTGCAACCAGAGTGAAGGACACCGCGTGCAGGGTGTGTCCGGAGGGAAAGCTGAATCGGTCGAGCGCTGGCGCCGAGGCCGTGATCGTGGCATACACTTGACAAGGCCGGGGTCGCGAAGTGCGGACCTTGAGCCACTTGTACACCAGCAACCCGGCCAGCGCCGCCGCCAGCATGCGCAGCACCGTGGGCAAGGCAGTTGCGCCGTCGATAGCTAGCAGCGCCATCATCAAGACATACCAGAATATGCCGTTACCGAGCCGGCTGACGCCACGGAAAAACATGCGTGGCAGCCAATAGCGGCTGATGCGGTTGCAGCGCAGGCATAACGCCAGGTCGAGGGCGTTAATCCGGTACCACGAGGAATTCACGATTTCCATAGCCCTGCCTCTCGTGCGATGCGACGATTCCGGACAAAGTGCGGGCAAAACAGTCGTGGATCGCTTCCCAGTCGAGTTGGGCGACGCTGGCGGGCGCCGCCGCGCGCAGCCGTTGCAACTGCTCCCGGTCGCCGGCTAGATCGGCGGCTGCGGCGATAAACGCCGCTGCGTCGCCGGGCGGGGCATGGCGGCCGTTGCTTCCGTCGGCGATCAGGTCGGCGGCCGCGGCGTATTGGTAGGCCACCACGCCCAGGCCGCTGGCCAATGCCTCGGTGGTAACGTTGCCGAAAGTTTCGGTCAGGCTGGGAAACAGGAACAGGTCGGCCGAGGCGTAATGCGCGGCGAGATCGGCGCCGCTGCGCATGCCGGCGAAAAATGCTGCGGGGCAGGACGCTTGCAGGCAGCCCCGCAACGGGCCGTCGCCGACGAACACCAGCCTGGCCTCGGGGCGAACGGCACGGATGGCGGCGTAGGCTTCCAGCACCAGCGGCAGATTTTTTTCCGGCGCCAGGCGGCCGACATACAGCACCACCAGGGTGTCCGCTGACGTATCCGTAACGCCCCAGGCGGCGCGCAGTTCGGTTGAGCAACGACGGGGATTGAATAATTCG
>CAYHXK010000421.1:0-2378 GCA_964360125.1 uncultured Sterolibacterium sp. | reverse complement strand
CCCGTGGATTCGTCCGCCGGATCGGGGCCGGAGCCGGAGCCGGAGCCACTATCCGCCCGGCGATGGTGCAACAGCTCTTGCGCCGCCTGCCCGATCATCTGTTGCTGGGTATAGCCGAGCAAGTTGCAGGCTGCCTGGTTGACGAAAACGATCCGGCCCTGGGTATCCACTCCATACAGGCCGTCGGCGCTGGATTCCAGAATCAGCCGGGTCTGCGCTTCCGCCGCCTCCAGATCGGCGGTACGCGCCGCCACTTGCGCCTCCAGTTGCTGTTGATGCTGTTCCAGCGCCAGTCGCAGCGCCGACTGCTCGCTGACATCGACGACGGCAACGATCAGATGCAAGGCGCCGCCCATCCTGACGGGCGAGAGACTGATCTCCGCGGGGAAAGTCCGACCATCGCGAGCTTGCGCCAAAAGCACCCGATTTTCACCCTTGCGGCGCATCACCGGGTTGGCCAGGTATTCCTTGCGCAATCCGCGATGGCGCTCATGCGCCCCCTCGGGGATCAGCATCTCCACCGTCTGGCCAAGCATCTCCTCAACCCGGTAGCCGAACAGGCGCTCGGTTTGGGCGTTGACACGTTCTATGCGACCGCTTTCATCGACCACCAGCATCGCATCCGGCGCGGTTTCGAAAATCAGGGCGTAGCGTTCCTCGCTCTCGCGCAAAACTTCCTCGGCATGCTTGCGTTCGGTGATGTCGCGCAGAATCGCCTGGAAGAATTTCCGGCCCTCGAATTCGACCCGCCGGACACTGATTTCGACCGGGAAAGTCTCGCCGTTTTTACGCCGGTGGCTGGTTTCAAACACCAGGTGTCCCTGTTCGTGCAGCACCCGCCAGTCGTGTTCGAGGCTGCCGGCGGATTCCTCCGTGCGCAAATCCTTGACGCTCATCCGCAGCAATTCGTCTTTCGCATAGCCATAAGCTTCCACGGCGCGGTCGTTGGCTTCGACGATGCGGCCCTCGTCATCCACCAGCAGGACTATGTCGTTGAGGAATTTTTTCAGGGTATCGAAACGTTGCGACAACTCCCGATTCTCCAGCTCGTGCCGGTAGTGGCTGGCGACATATTCGGTGCGTTGCCGCAGCCGCCAGAAGATGGAGACCGCCAGCAACGACAGCGCCAACACCGCCAGCGCCATATAGCCGCCGAGACGCTGGATCGGCGCATAAATTTCCGCTTCGTCGATCTTCGCCACCATGCTCCAGCGGGTTTCCGGAACTTGCAGCAGATAAGCGATCACTTTCTTGCCGGTATAATCCACGCCGCTTGTAAGCCCGGTTTCTCCTCGCGCCACCCGCGCCGCCGGAAGATCGGGGCTGTCCAGCGGCGCGCGAAAAGTAAGCGCCTTGCCGCCGTGGTGACGCAGTTCGCTGAGATATAGCACCTCGTTGCCATCGCGACGGACCAGCAGGGTTTCGGCGGTCATGCTCTCCACCGGCCAGGACTGGATCAGCGGAAACAGGAAGGTGGCCGGATCGATGCGAAAATACAATGCGCCCACCGCGCGCCGGTGCTTGTCCTCGCCGACGATCAGCGGCGCCACCATGCTCAGTTCCGGCCGTTGCGCCGCGCCGAGACGGATGTCGCCGAGAACCACCTGCAGACTGCGCATGGCCTCGAGCGCCTGTTGGCGCACGGAGTCATCCACCTCCGTTTTCCCGTCAAGGTCTTGCGTGGCAAGCCGAATCCGGCCCTGCGGATCGAGCAGCATTAACGCCTGATAGCGTTGCGCGCGCAGCATTGCGTTCAGCCGCGTCCGCATCGATAGCCGCTTGCCATCGTTGCGCGCCCCGCTGCGCAGCCATTCGTCCAGGGTTTTGGCAAGCTCGGTGTGGTCGCCAAGGAGGACGCCATCGGCTTTGCGCTCGCCCACCCAGCTCGCGATCATGGTGGTCTTCAGGGCGGCGATGGTCGCCAGGTTATTTTCGCTTTGCTGCTTGCTTTGCCGTTTCTGGTAATCGAAGGCCAGATAAGCGCCGACCAGAATCGCGCCAACGACAATGACAAGCAAGGCCACCGCCCCAAAATTGTTTAGGGAAGGGATAGCGGGGTTTGAGGTTCCCGCTACAGGATTGGGCTTCGCGATATGCACTCTAGCCGCGTTAGAACTGCTCCCACTCGTCCTCGGGATCGCCCGCAAGAGGCGAGGCGATTTTCTTCGATTTGGCCTGCGACTGGGCGAGATGTCTGGCCGGAGCGGACAAACGCGGCGTCTTCACTGCCGCCGCAGCCATCCTCTGGCTGCCGCCGCCTTCCGCCAGCTTGAACATGCCCACCGCCTGCATCAGCCCGCGCGCCTGCTCTTCCAGGCTTTCCGCCGCCGCCGCCGCCTCTTCCACCAGCGCCGCGTTCTGCTGCGTCACCTCGTCCA
>CAYHXK010000420.1:0-2393 GCA_964360125.1 uncultured Sterolibacterium sp. | reverse complement strand
TACGGCACGCTGCTGCCGGGACCGGACATCGGCAAAAGCTGCGCCGACATGCTGCGCGGCGTGCGCGACGCGGGCCACGAGGTCGGCATCCACTGCTGGGATCACGTCAAGTGGCAGGACGGCGTTCAACATGCCGATATGGCCTGGACCGAACGGGAAATGAGCCGCGCTTGCGTCCGCCACCAGGAAATATTCGGCGAGGCGCCAAAAACTCACGGCGCCGCCGGCTGGCAGATGAATCCCCACGCATTGCGCCTGACCCAGCGGCTGGGTTTCAACTACGCCTCCGACACCCGTGGCAGCCACCCTTTCATGCCGGTTTGCAACGGCGAGCTGATCCTTTGCCCGCAACTGCCGACGACCTTGCCGACACTCGACGAATTGATCGGCTTGCATGACATCACGACCGACAACGTCCATAGCCACCTGCTCGCGCTCACGCAGCAGGCTCCACCAAACAGCCCGCATTTCAAGGGCCATGTATTCACGTTGCACGCCGAGCTGGAAGGCATGAAACTTTTACCCGTCTTCGAGCGCCTGTTATCTGGCTGGCGCGACCAAGCTTATTCGCTATCCTCGACGCAGGCGATTTTTGCAGATCTGCTCCTGGCCAAGCTGCCGCGCCACGAGGTGACACGCGGCGAAGTGCCGGGCCGCTCCGGAACGCTGATGTTGCAGGGCGAAGAATTCCTCTCCTCCTGGAAACTCGCCGCTTAAAGAAATAACTCTTCAAGGAAAAACATGCTCAACCAACCCGTCACGGACTTTTCCCTGCCCGCCACCGGCGACAAGACTTTTACGCTTTCCGCCGAACTCGACCGAAAGCTGGTGCTCTACTTCTATCCGAAGGACAGTACTCCCGGCTGCACCACCGAGGCCGGCCAATTCCGCGATCTCCATGGCGAGTTCAGAAAACTCGGCTGCAAGATCTACGGCATCTCGCGCGACAGCCTCAAGTCGCATGAGAACTTCAAGGCCAACCTGGAACTACCCTTCGACCTGCTGGTCGATGCCGAGGAAACCGCCTGCACCCTGTTCGACGTCATCAAGCTGAAAAACATGTACGGCAAGCAGGTAAGCGGCATCGAGCGCAGCACTTTTCTGATCGACGCCCAGGGCGTGCTGCGCCACGAATGGCGCGCCGTCAAGGCCGACGGCCACGCCGCCGAAGTGCTGGCCGCCGTACAAACACTTTAACCCTCCTCCGGAACCCCGATGAACGCCAAGCACAGCCCCCCCAGTAAAGCTCGCAAACCGGCCAAGCAGACCAAGCTGTTCGTGCTCGACACCAACGTGCTGATGCACGACCCCACCAGCCTGTTCCGCTTCGAGGAGCACGACATCTACGTGCCGATGATGACGCTGGAGGAACTCGACGCCAACAAGAAGGGCATGACCGAAGTGGCGCGCAACACCCGCCAGGCCAGCCGCCTGCTCGACGATGTGGTGTCGGCCTGCGAGGACGACATCAAGCACGGCATTCCGCTCCAGCAAGCTTCGCGCGAGCTGGCCAGCGGCCGCCTGTTCCTGCAGACCGAGGCGATCAACGGCATCATTCCCCCGTCGCTGCCGACCGCCAAGGCCGACAACCAGATCATCGCGGTAGTGATGCACCTGTGCGAGAAATTCCCCAAGCGCCCGGTGATCCTGGTGTCGAAAGACATCAACATGCGCATCAAGGCCCGCGCGCTGGGCCTGGCGGCGCAGGACTATTTCAACGACAAGGTGCTGGAGGATACCGATCTCCTGTACACCGGCAGCCGCGAACTGGCGGCCGATTTCTGGGACAAGCACGCCAAGGGACTGGAGTCGTGGAAGCAGGAGACGCGCACCCTGTACCGCATCAAAGGCCCGCTCTGCTCCGAATTGCTGATCAACGAATTCGTCTGGCAGGAAGGTCCGCAAGCTCTGTATGCCTGGGTGCGCGAAGCCGGCGGCAAGAGCGCCCTGCTGGAAACGCTGACCGACTACAGCCACCATAAAAACGCCGTGTGGGGCGTCACGGCGCGCAACCGCGAGCAGAATTTCGCCCTCAACCTGCTGATGAATCCAGACATCGATTTCGTCACCCTGCTGGGCCAGGCCGGCACCGGCAAGACCCTGCTGACGCTGGCCGCCAGCCTCACCCAGGTGCTCGAAACCAAGCGCTATTCGGAGATCATCATCACCCGCGTCACCGTGCCGGTGGGCGAGGACATCGGCTTCCTGCCCGGCACCGAGGAAGAGAAGATGACGCCGTGGATGGGCGCGCTCGACGACAACCTCGACGTGCTCAACCGTCCCGCCGACGATGCCTCGACCGGCGGCGTCGGCGACTGGGGCCGCGCCGCGACCATGGACCTGATCCGCAGCCGCATCAAGATCAAGTCGCTCAACTTCATGCGCGGCCGCAC
>CAYHXK010000419.1:0-2413 GCA_964360125.1 uncultured Sterolibacterium sp. | reverse complement strand
CCGAGGTTCCGCTGGTGATCGAGATACCGAAATACACCATCAACATGGTGAAGGAAGGGCATAAGAAATGACCGACCAGAAACCCCGTGGGCTGAAATGGACCGACAGCCTGGACATCGCCATCGAATTGGCGGAACGCAATCCCGAGGTCGACCCGACCCGGGTCAACTTCGTCGATCTGATGCGCTGGGTGATGGAACTGCCCGGTTTCCAGGAAGACGCACGCCACTGCGGCGAAAAGCAGCTCGAAGCGATCCAGATGGCCTGGATGGAAGAAGCGGAGTAGCCTGATCCTCTCCTTCGGCTTGGGGGTGACGATGCAAAGGAACTGCCCGTGTTTGTCGATACCCACTGCCATCTAGATGACGCCGAGTTCGATATCGACCGCGCCGCCGTTGCCGCCGCGGCATTGGCGGCAGGCGTCACGCGCATTGTTGTCCCCGCTGTCGAGCGCGCCAACTTCGGCGCGGTAGCTTCCGTCTGCCGCGAATACTTAGGCTGCGTGCCGGCCTTTGGCATTCACCCGCTGTACGTCGCTGGCGCTTGCGAGGAAGACCTCGCCGCGTTAAGGGAGACGCTGGGAAAGAACGCCGCGGTGGCGGTCGGCGAAATCGGTCTGGATTTTTTCGTGCCGAATCGGGACGAGCAAAAACAGGAGTTTTTCTTCGTCGAACAACTGAAAATCGCCCAGGAATTCGACCTGCCGGTGATTCTGCATGTGCGTCGCGCCATCGACGCAATACTCAAGCAGTTGCGCCGCATCCCGGTGCGGGGCGGCATCGCCCACGCCTTCAACGGCAGCCGCCAGCAGGCCGACGAATTCATCAAGCTGGGATTCAAGCTCGGCTTCGGCGGCGCCATGACCTACCCGCGCGCCCTGCGTATCCGCGAACTGGCGGCGAGCTTGCCGTTGGAATCCATCGTGCTGGAGACCGATGCGCCCGACATCCCGCCGCAATGGCTGGAGCGCGGGCGCAACCAACCCGCCGAGCTGCCGCGCATTGCGGCTGTTCTGGCGGAGTTGCGAGGGATCTCGCTAGTGGTGGTGGCGCAGACGGCTAGGGCGAACGCGGTTGCTGTCCTGCCAGCGCTTGCTTCATCAAACGAGGAGTCTTGGTACACCTCTATGAATCAGGCGTGAGAACAGTCAAATTAGTTGCTATGCACAACTCATTCAGAGTCGGGGCCTCATGGAGACGACTTCTGATGTTGATCGCACCATTGCCCCCACATGTCGCGAAGGGCAGCTTCGAAATGACGAGCAAAGCGCGGGGTGTCAAAGAGCGGCGATGCCAGCACTTGCTGCCGCAATCCGCTGCGCAATGTTGCCAAGTGCTGCAAGTCCCCGGCGTATAGCTTCGCTCTTGCCACATATTCATCAGTATCGGCTGCGATCCATTCGGGCATGCCGGCATTCATCAGGAGGCCAATACCCTGACGTGACAGAAAACTTTCTCCCGCCATGGTCAACACCGGTACACCCATCCACAAGCATTCGACACTTGTAGTGATGCCCGGATAGGGAAACGGGTCAAGGGCAATATCCACCTGACGGTAGGTCGCCAAGTGCTCGGCTCGGTGCGGTACCATTCCTTCCAACTGCAACCGAACTGTGTCAATTCCATGTGCTGCAAAGCGCTCCATGATGTTTTTCCGGATTGAGGCTTCCTGGAGTTGTTTGGATTTCAGAAATAAGCGGCTGTTTGGCACGGAGGCTAGAATCCGCGCCCATAGCGCAACAACCGTATCGTTTATCTTGGTCAAGTTGTTGAAACTACCGAAGGTAATGATTCCTTTGGCAAGTGCCGGAGGAGCAGAGACCGGGATATCCGCTTGGGGTGGGGTGAAACATAGATATGTTTCCGGCAAGCGCCAGATTCTTTCGGTGAATTGAGATTCCTCGGATTCTGGCAGCGTCCATGGGTCGGCAATGAGATAGTCAATTGCCGCCACGCCGGTAGTGCCAAGATAGCCCAACCAAGTTGCTTGTACCGGTGCGGGTTTCAGAGCGAATAGAGACAGGCGGTTGTGAGCGGTATGTCCCGAGAGATCGATCAAGATGTCAATACCGTCATTGCGAATTTGCCAGGCAAGCGCATCGTCGGAAAGCCCCACTGCGGAATGCCAAACTTTGAAGCTAGCTTTGATTCGTTGGCTCAGTTCATCGGTGCGAGAAGTGCAGGGATAGGCAATGAGTTCCAGACGACCTGTGAAATTGGATGCCAGAGCGGAAATGATGCCTTCGATAAAAAAACCAACCGAGTGATTGCGAAAATCTCCGGATACAAATCCAACGCGTAAACATCGCTCAGATTCTGCAAGGTTGCTCCAGTTCGTATAGGGACAAGCTTTTCGGGCAAGAAGATCGCCAAATCGCCGAGCTTCGTCCAGCAATAAGGTTTTGGGCTGGTCG
>CAYHXK010000418.1:0-2413 GCA_964360125.1 uncultured Sterolibacterium sp. | reverse complement strand
CGGTGACCAGGAGGGTGTGTCCCGGCGGCGCCATCGCGGCACTCCAGTTGGTCGGTTCGTGCAGCCGGCCGAAGGGAATGTCCTTGCCGGGAAAGTAAATCCAGGTCTGGTCGGTCGCCCGTTCGCGCTTCAGCATCACCGTTACGATGACCAGATCCCGGTAGCGCAGTTGCGCCGCAACGGCGCGTACATTCGCCGGAGCGTGCGGGCTGAGTGCCTGAATCAGCTGGGTCAACGGGATGGTGGACAGGAATGCCGCGCCACTTAGGTGCTGCTCCCGCTCTCCCTGCCTTACGCTGACGCCCTCGATGCGCCGTCCATCGTGGTGGATGTGCGTCACCCGGGTATCCGTGGCGATCGGACAGGTGCGCTCGATTTCCTCGCGCAAGCGCTCGGCGATGCGGCCGCTGCCGAGCCTGGGGTATACAAATCGATCCACCAGTGTCGGCAGCGCCGGGCCGCGCTTGAGGAACGCACGCCGAATTGCCGCTCCCAGCGACAGTCCCTGAATCCGCTGCGCCATCCACTCGGCGCTGATTTCACTGCAACCGATACCCCAGACCTTCTCGCTGTAATCCTTGAAGTAGTACTCGAACATGGGCCGTCCGAAATTGGCCACCACCCAGTCTTCCAGGGAGATTGGCGGCGGCGCGGGCCGCAGCCGCCGCGCGATACTGGCCGCGGCATATCCAAGCAGTATCTCCACGCTCTTGTGCGGGCCGAGTCCAAATAGTGCGTTGAGCGGCCGCAGCGGATAGGCTATCCATTTACCGCGCAGGTAGATGCGGCTGGTGCGCGGCACCATGACAAGCTCATCGCCGAGCAGTTCATGCACGAAGCGCTCGACCTGTTTGTCCAGGGTGAAGAAACGATGCCCGCCGAGATCGAAGCGGAATCCGTTGCGCACCACGGTGCGCGCGAGTCCGCCGACGCTATTTCCGCCTTCCAGCAAACGTACGCGGTGGCCTGCCTGCGTGAGTGCCCGTCCAGCCGTCAGACCGGCGAGCCCCCCACCGAGGATGACGGTTTCTCCTCCCATTGCCAGCGCAGGCAACGCTAGCGCACCAGCAGTACAGGAACAGTGGCCGCCTTGGCTACTTGCTGAGTCACGTTGCCGAGCAGGAGCTTGTCGAGCAGACTGCGGGTGTTGCCAATGACGATCAAATCCGCCTCATATTCCGCCGCGCCGGCGACGATCTCATCCGCAGGACGCCCAATTCTGATGACTGTACGCAGGTCGCGAAAGCCGTGGTCCTCAAGAAATTTGCGCGGAGTAGCGAACCCGGCTTCGGCCTTTGCCTTAAGCTCCTCCAGCTGCGCCGATCCCTCCAGCGTCGCGCGCAACTCGGCAAGCTCCGCGTCGTTGATGGCGCCATCCGCCGCTGCTGGCCCGCCATACTGCATCACGGACAGCAGGATCACGGAAGGTGGCGACCGGTCGGCGAAAAGGCTTGCGCAGGCCGTAACGCAGGCCAGGCTACCCTTCGCGCCGCCCACAGCAACCAGTATGCGCTTCATGATTTATCCTCCATGGGGTTGTCCTTAAAGTCTAGATTCATTTTCCGTATCCGCCGGCGCCGGCGCTTTCCGCTGCAGGCGCACCGTCGGCGGGCAGTTTGGCGCCGCCGGTATGAGAGGACACGGAGTAACCCATCAGGAATCCGATCCAGGCCGCAGTGATCATCATGACTACCCAAAGACTAGTCTTGTTCATAGGATTATTTCCTCAGGCCGCCGCTTTTAGGATTTTCCAGACAGTTTTGCCGCCTTGGCCGGATTTATCGACAATCTTGTTGCCGATGGATTCGCACATGGCGGCGATGGACTCTCCAGAGGAGGGATTGTCGAACACCAGTTCCAGGGTCTCCCCCCCGTTCATCTTCTCCAGAGCCTTCTTGGTATAGAGCTGGGGATGCGGGCAGACATAACCGCAGACGTCCAGTACGTATAGACCTTCGCTTTTCTTCTCGAATTTCATTGCTTACCTCCTGTAGTCACGCATTGACAATTTACATTCCGAAGGCGGCCATTTCCTTGGCCATTTTTCTTTCGGTCCACCAGTTGAAAAACTTAACGCCGATGTAAGCGCCGCCGATCATTCCGGCGCCGAACATCCACCCGGAGACATCCCCCTGGGACACCCGCACAAAAAATGCGCCGACGTTGCAGCCGAGTCCCAGGCGCGAGCCAATTCCCATCAGGGCGCCGCCGATAATCGCCCACATGGCGAGTTCGCGATTGGTCGCCTTCCACTTGAACTCGTTGCTCAACAGCGCCATCACCGCGGCGCCGCAGATCAGGGCCAGCGACATCCAGTCGGCCGGGTTGATGAGCGGGTTGGGCAGGCCGTTCTCCAGACCGAAATAGATGTTGTCCATGTTGTCCGCGCCGAGCTTGTTGAATACCCAGCCGA
>CAYHXK010000417.1:0-2417 GCA_964360125.1 uncultured Sterolibacterium sp. | reverse complement strand
AGCGCAGCGCTGCAGGGGCGCGCCGGGATGTCGCCCGGCAGCGCATCCGGCAGATGTTCGAGGAAGCCGACGAAATAATGCGGCCGCCGCTTGGCCTTCTGCCACAACGCCTGGCGCCCCGCCGCGTCGGGCTGTCCGGCGGCCAGCACGATGCGCACGGCGTTCATGGCGGCGAGCGGGTCCTCGACGAAGGGCAGATGTTCGAGCAGATAATCGGCCAGGGTCCTGGCCATCGCGCCGCGCGCCACCCCGGCATGGGCAAGCATGGCGCAGGCCACCTCGTTGCTCGGCTGTGCCCACCAGACGCGCCGCGCCAGCTCGTCGGTGAGTCCCTGCGTATGCGCGACGGCGACCACCGCTTCGGTTTCGCCGAGCAGCAGCATCGCCTCGAGACTCTTGGGACTGGCCTGGCCCATGCGCGTCCAGCGCCGCAGATGCACCGGATAGCCGCCGGGGGAACCCAGCGCATGGCCGCCCAGCAGTTCGCGCACCCGCGTCAGATACTGCTCCGGGCGGCAATTCGGATGCAGGACGATTTTCGCCTCGCCGCGCTCGGTCAACGCGTACAGTGCCGGCGCCGATTCATCGAGGCGGACGGCCTGGACTTCACCCGCCAACAGTACATGCAGGCGCAAGGCATCCTCGGGAGCGAGTTCAGCGAGCACGGCAGGAGACAAATTGGTACACCTTCAATTCAGTTGAATCCTTCTTCCCCATGGCACCGGCGCCTTGCCCTTGACCAGCCACAGCACCGGATAGTCGGGCGGCTCGGCGGGGAATTCTCCGCACGCATCGGTGAAGTAGATCAGCGCGTCGGGGGTGCGGCCTTCGCGTTCCACCCACTCGAACACCGGCGCGAAGGCCGTGCCGCCGCCGCCGACCAGGGCGTGCGGCAGGGTCAGCGGCTGCCACGGCTCGAACAGCCAGGGCGTATCCGGTGCCAATTGCGCATCGCAAGCGAACAGGGTGACGCGCGCCGGCAGCGCGCAGCGGATGGCATCGACTTCGCCGACGAACTGCGCCAGTTCGGCGCTGCCGACCGAGCCGGAGACATCCAGGGCGACGCACAGTTCGGCCTGCGCGCCGCGCAGGCTGGGGAAAATCATCTCGCCCTCGCGCCGCGAAGGCCGCGCATAGGAATAGTCGTGGCGCGCCATCTGCGACAGATACTGGGCCAGCAGGGAACGCCAGGGCAGCGCGGGTTGCAGCATCTGCCCGACCAGGCGCGCCAGCCCGCCGCCGAGTTTGCCCGCTTCCTGGGCGCGCTGGGCGGCGGCGGCAAGATGTCTTTGCCATTGTTGGGCCAGCCGCTCGCGCTCGGCGGCGCCGAGCGGCGCAGGCGCAGACCCAGGCGTTCTGGCGCCACTGCTTTTATCCGCGCCGCTGCCGCCGGATGGTTGCTGCGGTTGCTCGCCGCTGCCCTGGCCGCCCTCCCCTCCATCGCTGTCATACAAATGCTGGTCGAGGGTTTCCTGGTCGAGGCTGTCGTCGATGCAGGGATAGATTTCCTCGGCCGCCATGCCGGCGTAAAGATCCAGCACCAGCGCCTCGGGCGGCGGCCGCAAGCCTTGCTCGACCAGCACCGGGTTGATGGCGAAGTCGCAGGCGAGATCCCAGCGCTGGCGGACGCGGTGGCCGCGCCGGGCAAAATGGCCGAGCGCGCAGTGCAGCGCTTCGTGCGCCAGCGCGAACTGCACCTGGCCGGCGGAGAGTCCCTCGATCCAGCGCGGATTGTAGTAGAGAGCGCGCGCATCGGTGGCGCTGGTGCGACACCAGCCGGCAGCGGCTTCGACCAGGGGCAGGCGCAGCACCAGGGCGCCGAGAAAAGGCTGATCGAGGATCAGCCGGGCGCGCGCCGCGGCGAGCTTCTCGGCGGCCTCATTCATACAGCATCAGATCGGCGACGCTGCCGGCCCAGGCGGCGAACTGCGGCACGGCGAACAGCTCGCGGCCGATGCCGCGATGCAGGTCGGCCACCAGCATCACCCCCATCTCCCGCAGCGGCAGGCGACCGGCGTAATCGAGTATGCGGCCCCACACCACCACCGCCTCAGGCGTGCCGCGGGCGCGCAAGGCGCGGCCGGCCAGAGCCGCGGCGACGGCATACTGCAAATCGACCTCCGTCGGCACCTCAGCCTCGCCGCCGGCGACGATCGTGTCGAGATCGGGCAGGCGCGCCAGGCTCTCCAGATAGGCGCCGCATTCGATGCCGGCGGCCTGGCCGACGCAGGCCACCAACGCCCCCGGCAACAGGTCGGGGCGGGCGCCGAACTTCTGCAGCGCGCGATGCGCATACTCCCACGAACGCGGGCTGGGAAAGGCCGCGCCGGCGCGCGCCGGATCGAAGTCGAAGAGCAGTTCGGGCTTGAAGCGCAGGAAGCCGACCAGCCGCTCGTCGATTCCATTCGCATACGCCC
>CAYHXK010000416.1:0-2425 GCA_964360125.1 uncultured Sterolibacterium sp. | reverse complement strand
CAGAAATATGTGCCGCAGGATGCCGATCAGTTGATGTTCTACAAGGAATCCAAGGACGGCCAGATCCTCCAGGAAGGCATCAACGAGGCCGGCGCCATGTGCGACTGGATCGCCGCAGCCACCGCCTACTCGACCCACGGCGTGCAGATGATGCCGTTCTATATCTGCTACTCGATGTTCGGCATGCAGCGCACCATGGACCTGGTGTGGGCCGCCGGCGACCAGCGCTCGCGCGGCTTCCTGGTCGGCGGCACGGCCGGGCGCACGACGTTGAACGGCGAAGGATTGCAGCATGAGGACGGCCATTCGCATGTGTTCTCGGCGACCGTGCCCAACTGCATTTCCTACGATCCCACCTTCGCCTACGAAGTGGCGGTGATCGTGCAGGACGGCTTGCGCCGCATGGTCGCCGAACAGGAGGACGTGTTCTATTACCTGACGGTGATGAACGAGAACTACGCACATCCGGAAATGCCCGCATCTGACAACCACAGTGTCGAGAAAGACATCCTCAAGGGCATGTACTTGTTCCGCAAAGGCGCCGCCAGCAATGCGCCGCGGGTGCAGTTGCTCGGCTCCGGCACGATTTTCCGCGAAGCCATCGCCGCGGCGGATTTGCTGCGCCAGGACTGGGGCATCGAGGCCGACTTGTGGTCCTGTCCGAGTTTCACCGAACTGGCGCGCGACGGCCAGGACTGCGCGCGCTGGAATCTGTTGCATCCGCTAGACAAGCCGCGTGTGACGCACGTCGAAGCCTGCCTCAAGGACATGCGCGGCCCGGTGGTCGCCGTCAGCGATTACATCCGCCTGTTTGCCGGGCAGATCCATCCTTATGTGCCGCGCCGCTTCACGGTGCTCGGTACCGACGGTTTCGGCCGTTCCGACACGCGCGAAAAACTTCGCCATTTCTTCGAGGTCGACCGACGCTGGATCGCCCTCGCCGCCTTGCGCGTGCTGGTCGATGAAGGTCAGATCGAAGCGGCGAAAGTCGCCGAAGCCATCGCCAGGTACGCTATCGATCCGAACAAACCCAATCCGGTGAAGGTGTAGGCCATGGCGCAAATTGTCGAAGTGAAAGTGCCGGATATCGGCGACTTCCAGGACGTGCCGGTGATCGAAGTGCTGGTCAAGCCCGGCGATAGCATCCAGGCCGAGGACGCGCTGCTGATGCTGGAGTCGGACAAGGCGACGATGGAAGTGCCGTCGCCCGCCGCCGGCGTGGTCAAGGAAGTGAAAATCAAGGTCGGCGACAAGGTATCCGCGGGAACGCTGGTGCTGCTGCTGGAGGCGGCCGCCTCATCTGGCATACCCGCTGGCATACCCGCTGGCATACCCGCTGCCGCACGAGTCGCCTCACCCGCACCCACCCACGCGCCTGCACCCGTGCAGGTCGCGGCGCCCACCGTGCAGGCTGGCGCCCTCGAAGCCATGCGTCCCGGCGCGGACGAAGCGGCGAGCGCTCCCGACGCGGTACACATGCTGACGCCGGCCGAGGTCGTGGGCGGGCACATAGCCCATGCCAGCCCCAGCGTGCGTCGTTTTGCCCGCGAACTCGGGGTCGATGTGACGCTGCTCAAAGGCAGCGGACCGAAAGGCCGCATCCTCCAGCAGGACGTGCAGGCTTACGTCAAGGGCGTATTGTTGTCCGGACCCGGTTCCGCAGGAGCGGCTACGTCGCCTGCCGCCGGCGGGAGCGGCATGGATTTACTGCCTTGGCCGAAAATCGACTTCGCCAAGTTCGGCCCGGTCGAGAGCAGGCCGCTGTCGCGCATCAAGAAACTTTCCGGCGCCAACCTCCACCGCAACTGGGTGATGATCCCGCACGTCACGCAGTTCGACCAGGCCGACATCACCGATCTGGAAGCCTTCCGCCTGGCGATGAACCAGGAACATGAAACATCCGGCGTCAAGTTGACCATGCTGGCCTTCCTCATCAAGGCCAGCGTCGTTGCGCTGAAGAAGTTTCCCGATTTCAACGCCTCGCTCGACGGCGATAATTTGGTACTCAAGCAATACGTGCACATCGGTTTCGCCGCCGACACGCCCAACGGCCTGGTGGTGCCGGTGATCCGCGACGCCGACAAGAAAGGCGTGCTCGACATCGCCCGCGACATGGCGGAACTGTCGAAGAAGGCGCGTGACGGCAAGCTCGGCCCGGCCGAGATGCAGGGCGGCTGTTTCTCCATTTCCAGCCTCGGCGGCATCGGCGGCACCGCCTTTACGCCGATCATCAACGCGCCGGAAGTGGCGATCCTCGGCGTTTCCAGGAGCGAGACCAAGCCCAAGTGGGACGGCCAGCAATTCGTGCCGCGGCTGATGTTGCCGCTGTCGCTGGCCTATGATCACCGCGTCATCGACGGCGCGTTGGCCGCGCGTTTCACCACCACCCTCGCTCAGTTGCTGTCCGATATGCGAAGGTCAATGC
>CAYHXK010000415.1:0-2425 GCA_964360125.1 uncultured Sterolibacterium sp. | reverse complement strand
CGGGGTCGGGGAAATTCGGGGTCAGCGGAAATTCGGGGTCAGAGTAACCATTCTTTCAGAAGAGATCAACCTGCTCAGCCGATACCTACCGAGGCTGCCGGACCGGGTTCGCGGCCTCAGTTGCCTGGTGCAGCGATCCATCGTATGCATGTTGGATTAAACGCTTAATCCCGAACGATGACAAGCATCATGCGGTGGAGATGGGCGCAGGCAGCGTCGCGATCCAGTGGTTGAGTAATTTGCGGGCGGGGTTGATCAATTCACCGGCGCTCAGGCCGAGCGGGCCGTCGCCTCTGGCGACGCAGGCATCGGCGGCAGCGCCGTGCACATGCACCGCCGCCAGCAGCGCCTGCTCCGCCGGCCAGCCCTGCGCCAGCAGCGCGACGGCCAGGCCGGAGAGTACGTCGCCGCTGCCGGCCGAGGCCAGTCCGGGGTTGCCGGTGGTGTTGATGAACCAGCGGCCGTCGGGGAGGGCGACGATGCTGCCGCAGCCTTTCAGCAGTGTGGCGGCTTTGAAGCGCTGCGCCAGGGTCAGCGCGGCGGCGATCCGGTCTGCCTGCACTGCGGCGACGTCGCTGCCAAGCAGGCGCGCGGCTTCGGCCGGGTGCGGCGTCAGCAGCGTAGGCGCGTTGCGGCGGGCGAGTTTGCGTGCCAGCACCGGGTGGGCGGCGAGCAGGTTGAGGGCGTCGGCATCCAGCAGCAGCGGCAGGCTGCCGTCGATGGCACGGCGCAACAGGCTCAGGGCGGCGGCGGACTGGCCCAGGCCGGGGCCGACGGCGAGGCTGTCGGCAAGCGCGAAGATTTCGTCGGCTGCGCGCAGCATCAGTTCCGGTTGCGTAGTATCGACGGCGAGCTTGTCCAGCAGCCCGACATAGACGCGTCCGGCGCCGAGCTTCAGGGCTGCGCGCCCCGCCAGCAGCGCGGCGCCCGCCATGCCGGCGGCTCCGCCTATGATGCCGGCGCTGCCGTAGCTGCCCTTGTGCGAATTATTCAGGCGCGGCGTCAATTGCGCTGCGAACAGCGCCGGGGCGATGCTGCGTCCCTCGGCGGCGTCGATCTCCAGATCGAGCTCATGCAGGCTGATTGCACCGCAGTGATCGGGGCCTTCCAGCGTCAGCAGGCCGGGCTTGAGGGCGATGAAGGTGACGGTATGCGTGGCGCGCACGCTACTCCCAAGTACTCTGCCGGTTTCCGAATCCAGTCCGCTCGGAATGTCGAGCGCCAGCAGCGGGCAAGTGGGTGCCTTGAGCGCATTGAGCTGCGCCGCCAGCGCCGCGTAATGCCCTTCCAGGGGGCGTCGCTGCTCGCCCAGACCGATGCCGAACAGTCCGTCGATGGCGAGGCCATACGCTTGTGCCGGAATCTCGGCATGCAGCGTGCCGCCGGCGTGGATCCAGGCATCCTGGGCGGCGCGGGCAGCGGGCGGCAGTTGGTCGACCCTGCCGGCAAACACCACGACGGGTTGGAGCCCCTGCTGTTGCAGGCGCCGGGCGACCACCAAAGCGTCGCCGCCGTTGTTGCCGGGGCCGACGACGATCAGCGGCGGCAGCGCCGCACCGGCCAGCAGCCGCAGCGCGAGTTCGGCTGCCGCCGCGCCGGCGCGCTCCATCAGCGACGGCTGGGCGTGGCGCTGGCTTTGCTCGATCTCGCGCAGTTGGGCGAGGCGAAGGATGGGCAGGGTGGGCAGGACGGGTTGCGTTGCGGGTGTCTTGTGCATCGTCTTATCCGATCATTTGTCGCGGCAGCCAGTTGACCAGGTCCGGCGCGAGCCAGACCAGCCACACCGCGAACATCATCAGAAGGAAGAAGGGCAGGGCGGTTTTGGCCAGCCAGGTGATCTGGCGACCGGTCATGCCCTGCAGCACGAACAGGTTGAAGCCGACCGGCGGCGTCACCTGGGCCATCTCCACCACCAGCACCAGGAAGATGCCGAACCAGACCGGGTCGATGCCGGCCGTCTGGATGGTCGGCTGGATCACGGCGATGGTCAGCACCACCATCGAGATGCCGTCGAGGAAGCAGCCGAGCACGATGTAGAACAGCATCAGGCCGAACAGCAGGCCGAACTGCGACAGACCGAGTCCGCCGATCCATTCGGCGAGGTGGCGCGGCAGGCCGATGTAGCCCATCGCCAGGGTGAGGAAGGACGAGCCGGCGAGGATCAGCGCGATCATGCAGTAGAGCCGCGTCGCGCCCATCAGGCTGTCGTGGAAGCTGCGCCGGTCGAGCGAGCCTTGCAGCGCGGCGAGGATCAACGAGCCGACCACGCCGAGCGCGGCGGCTTCGGTGGCGGTGGCGACGCCGAGGTAGATCGAACCGAGCACCAGCGCGATCAGCCGCACCACCGGGATCAGGTGGCGCGAGGCATGGAGCTTTTCGACGAAACTGTAAGTGCGCACGGCCGGCGGGATGCCGTGCCGGTTCA
>CAYHXK010000414.1:0-2457 GCA_964360125.1 uncultured Sterolibacterium sp. | reverse complement strand
CCTGATAGGCCATGTCGATGAAGGCCACAAAATTGCGGGTGCGCACCGTGTCGATCACCTCCCGCCATTGCGACTCGGCGAGGTCGGCGCCGGTCGGGTTGTGGCAGCAGGCATGCAACACCACGATGGCGCCCGCCGGCAACGTGGCCAGCCTGGCCTGCATGGCGCGGAAATCAACGCCGTGGCCAGCGGGGTCGTAGTATGGGTAGGTATCCACCGGGAATCCGGCGGATTCGAACAGGGCGCGATGGTTTTCCCAGCTCGGATCGCTGATATACACAGTGGCATTCGGCAGCAAACGCTTGAGATAGTCCGCGCCGACCTTCAGCGCGCCGGTGCCGCCCAGCGTCTCGGCGGTGACCACGCGGCCTTCGGCGAGCAGCGGCGAGGCAGCGCCGAACAGCAGTTTCTGCACTGACTGGTTGTAGGCGGCCAGGCCTTCGATCGGCTGGTAGCCGCGCGGCGGCATCGCCTCCAGGCGCACTTTCTCGGCCGCCTTGACGGCGGCGAGCAGCGGGATCTTGCCGTTGTCGTCGTAATAGACGCCGACGCCGAGGTTAACCTTGTTGCTGCGGGTGTCGGCGTTGAAGCTCTCGGTCAGGCCGAGAATCGGATCGCGCGGGGCCATTTCCACGGCAGCAAAGAGGGTCGAGGGTGTTGATGTTGTCATACTGGCTCCGTGGTCTGCCGCTCCTGGCGGTTGGGTCGGCAATGATCAAAATCATCATTCTAACCATGATTCTGCGCGACGGGCACTACCTGTTTGGAGTAGTTTTGGCTGAGGAAACCGGACGCGACCCCGGTCTCCGTATAAACTGGCAGCCCTGCCAGCATGATTATTGAACCATTCCAAACCTTGTCCAACATCCTCGATTTTCCCGCCAGCCCCTTCCGTCTGCACCAGCCCTTCCTGCCGGCCGGCGACCAGCCCGAAGCCATCGCCAAGCTGCTCGAAGGCATAGCCGACGGCTTGCTGTACCAGACCCTGCTGGGCGTGACCGGCTCGGGCAAGACCTACACCATGGCCAACGTCATCGCGCGGACCTGACGCCCGGCGCTGGTGATGGCGCCGAACAAAACCCTGGCGGCACAGTTGTATGCCGAATTCCGCGAGTTCTTTCCGGAGAATGCGGTCGAGTATTTCGTCTCCTACTACGATTATTACCAGCCCGAGGCTTACGTGCCGTCGCGCGACCTGTTCATCGAGAAGGATTCGAGCATCAACGAGCACATTGAGCAGATGCGCCTGTCGGCCACCAAGGCGCTGCTGGAGCGGCGCGATTGCGTGATCGTCGCCACGGTTTCCGCCATCTACGGCATCGGCGACCCGGTCGATTACCACAGCATGATCCTGCATTTGCGCGTCGGCGAGAAATTGTCGCAGCGCGACATCATCCGGCGCCTGACCGAGATGCAGTATGAGCGCAACGACATCGAATTCAAGCGCGGGGTGTATCGGGTGCGCGGCGATGTCATCGACGTGTTCCCGGCGGAAAACGCCGAACATGCCATACGCATTACCCTGTTCGACGACGACCTGGAATCGCTGATGTTGTTCGATCCGCTCACCGGCCACGGCAAACAGAAGCTCGGCCGGTTTACGGTGTTTCCGGCCAGCCATTACGTCACGCCGCGCGCCACGGTGCTGCAGGCGATCGAGAAGATCAAGGACGAACTGCGCGAGCGCATCGAGTTCTTCCAGCGCGAGCAGAAGCTGGTCGAATGTCAGCGCATCGAGCAACGCACCCGTTTCGACCTGGAAATGCTCGATCAGTTGGGTTTCTGCAAGGGTATCGAGAACTACTCGCGGCACCTTTCCGGCCGCCAGCCGGGCGAGCCGCCGCCAACGCTGATCGATTACCTGCCGCCGCAGTCATTGATGTTCATCGACGAGAGCCATGTCACCATCCCGCAAATCGGCGGGATGTACAAGGGCGACCGGGTGCGCAAGGAAAATCTGGTCGACTATGGCTTCCGCCTGCCCTCGGCGCTGGACAACCGGCCACTGCGTTTCGACGAATTCGAGAAGCTGATGCCGCAGACGACGTTCGTATCCGCCACGCCCGCGGATTACGAGGAACGGCACCAGGGGCAGGTGGTGGAGCAGGTAGTGCGTCCCACCGGGCTGGTCGATCCGCTGCTGGAAGTACGTCCGGCCATGACCCAGGTGGATGACCTGCTGGGCGAAATAAAGCTGCGTACCGCACAAAAAGAGCGCGTGCTGGTGACCACGCTGACCAAGCGACTGGCGGAGCAGCTCACCGAGTTTTTCACCGACAACGGCATCAAGGTGCGCTATTTGCACTCGGATATAGATACCGTGGAGCGCGTCGAAATCATCCGCGATCTGCGCCTGGGGGTATTCGACGTGCTGGTCGGCATCAACCTGCTGCGCGAGGGGCTCGACATTCCCGAGGTTTCGCTGGTGGCGATCCTCGATGCCGACAAGGAAGGCTT
>CAYHXK010000413.1:0-2459 GCA_964360125.1 uncultured Sterolibacterium sp. | reverse complement strand
CCGCTGTCGAACGCCGGGTGGCGTCGGAGTTCACACTTTTCCGGCCAGTCGTTCGCTTTCTACTTTGAGGATGTAGCGCAGCAGCAGATGCTGCATCGGGCCGGGCAATTTCAGGAACTGGCAGCCGGCGCGTTTGCTGGTTCGGCCGCCGCGCAGGTTGGCAAAGTAAATACTGCGTACCTGCAAAGTACTGACGATGCGATCTCCGGAAGGCAATTCGATACTGCATTTTGGCAATTCCTGATCGATCGTGAAGTCGATACCTTCAGGCGGCATTACCAAAGTCAGTCCACGGCCGCTGATATTCACGATACTGACTTCATGGTTGAGCGTTGAACCGTCGGCTTGCTGAATCGGGATGGTACAAATTAACGGATTGCCTTTGGGTACCGTCAAACGGTAGTAATCACGCCGTTGCAGCCGAATCAAGGTGTCGGGAATGACGCCTAGAAATGCATTGCCCTCTCCAAACCTGGCCAGACTGATTTTTTCCAGATCGAACTGGATCTTGATCTTTCCCTGAGTAGACAGACAGATCAACTTGCTGCATAACTGCGCGCGTCGATTCAAGTTCTTGTTGCTGTCCAGGGCCAGCGCCAATTTGTTGTTCTCGTCATCGACACCCAGCAGCGTGGTCAGCAGGAACTCCGGGGTGTCATCCAAATAGGCGGTGATGGGCGTGCCATTTCTCAGCAAGCCCCGCAACACGAGGAGGAGTTCTTCTCTCGAGGTGACCTCGAATTTTCTGAAGTTGCCGTCAACATCCAGCGGCGATATTCGCAGATCACGAGGAGTTTTTTCCGGTGGCAGCGATCCGTCTTCCGGTGGCAACGATGCGTCTTCCGGTGGGAACGATGCGTCTTCCGGCGGCAGCGATGCGTCTTCCGGCGGGAGCGATGCGTCTTCCGGCGGCAGCGATGCGTTTTCTGTCGGGTTACTCATGCTTCAATTCACAGGATAGTTTGGGTGGATTCAGCCGTCAGGCAGTAACAATTTACAAGACATGTGCCTGGCCCTTAAGTTAAACGCTGTTTGCATTTGGATTATTGACGCAAATCAGAAAATTTCGATAAAACCGTAAATCAGGGGCCGCCAAGCATCCACTGGTGCGCGGTTTTCAGTAATTTCCGATTTACTTCGGCCGCTTATCCACCACCCGCTTGGCCTTGCCGATCACCGTGCGCTCGACCTTGCCTTCCTCCACCACATGCACCTCGCAACTGACGCCGACGTAACTCTTGATGTTGTGCTGGAGATCCTTGCCGATCTTCTCCATGCCCAGCTTGCCGATCCGGTCGAGCAGTTCCATGCGCACTTCGGCGTAGACGTCGAGCTTGTCGAGCGGGCCATCCTTGCCCAGGTGCAGTTGATACACCGGCGTCAGTTCGGGATGTTTGAGGATCAGCTCCTCGATCTGCGAGGGGAAGACGTTCACGCCGCGGATGATCAGCATGTCGTCGGAGCGGCCGGTGACCTTGGCCATGCGCCGCATGCTGCGCGCCGTGCCAGGCAGCAGGCGGGTAAGGTCGCGGGTACGGTAGCGGATCACCGGCATGGCCTGCTTGGACAGCGAAGTGAACACCAGTTCGCCCAGCTCGCCGTCGGGCAAGGGCGCGCCGCTGACCGGATCGATGATCTCGGGATAGAAGTGGTCTTCCCACAGCGTCAGGCCGTCCTTGGTCTCGGCGCACTCGCAGGCCACGCCCGGCCCGATCACCTCCGACAGGCCGTAGATGTCGATGGCGTCGCAGTCGAAGCGCGCCTCGATTTCCGTGCGCAGCGCCTCGCTCCACGGTTCCGCCCCGTGCATCCCGATCTTCAGCGAACTGGCGCGCGGATCGAGTCCCTGGCGCGCCATTTCCTCGGCGATCACCAGCATGTAGGACGGCGTCACCATGATCACGCTGGGTTTGAAATCCTGAATCAGCTGCACCTGGCGTTCTGTCTGGCCGCCGCCCATCGGGATAACCGTCGCGCCCAGGCGCTCGGCGCCATAGTGCGCGCCGAGGCCGCCGGTGAACAGGCCGTAGCCGTAGGACACCAGCACGATGTCCTCGCGCCGGCCGCCCGCCGCATAAATTGAGCGCGCCATGACATCCGACCACATGTCGATGTCGGCTTGGGTGTAGCCGACCACCGTCGGCTTGCCGGTGGTGCCGCTGGAGGCATGGATGCGCACCACGTCGCGCATCGGTACCGCGAACAGGCCGTAGGGATAGTTGTCGCGCAGGTCTTTCTTGTCTGACAGGGGGAAATTTGCCAGGTCCGTGAGTTGTTTCAGGTCGCCCGGATGCACGCCCGCCGCCTCGAACTTCTTGCGGTAGTGCGGTACCTGGTCGTAGGCATGTTGCAGCGACCATTGCATGCGTTGCAATTGCAGCGCGCCGATCTCGTCGCGGCTGGCGGTCTCGATGGGGTGCAAGCCTGCCATTTGCGTCATTTGTTGTTCCTCCTCACTG
>CAYHXK010000412.1:0-2466 GCA_964360125.1 uncultured Sterolibacterium sp. | reverse complement strand
TAATGTCCATGTCCTTTTTTGGCGTGGCGCTCCCGCGTTTGCTCTGCTTCTGGAAGCAGTGCAGGACGAACACCGCTTCCCCGAACCTCACGGTGTAGACGGCGCGATACGTGCCACCGGCATCATCCTCGACAAGCTCAAGCACTCCGGCACTCCCAAAGCCCTTAAGCACCTTCGCCGCATCGTGTCGATCGCCAGCTTGCGCAAGGGATAGTGCGTAACCGAAGAACCGCCGCACTTCGCTCGGCAATGCCATCAGATCCTTGTAACTGCTCGCAATCCATTCGAGCGGCTTGTTGTTCATGTCACGATTATATGTTAACAGGTATATTCCGCAAGCGCCGTAGTTACATCAGCGCTGCAGGATCAGGCAATGCGTTGGTTATTCCGTGCCGGCTACTGCACGGGAGGCAGACAACCCGGCCAGCAATACCCCGCTGATCCAGGCGAAAAACATCCGTTCGGTAAAATCCAGCATGAAGGAATTGAACAGATTGCCGACCAGCATCGCCAGCAACACGCCGCGCGCAATCTGACTGAAAGCCGGTTCGAGCCGCCCGGCCTGGCGCCAATACACCGCATACAGCCAGATCAGCACCGCCAGGCCAGCCAGACCGAGTTGCGCCGCGATCAGCAAATACTGGTTGTGGGGATTGTTGGAGGGCGCCATGCCGCTATCCTTGATGCGTTCCCCGTAAGCGCCCTGGAATCCGCCGGTGCCGACGCCGAACCAGGGGTGGTCCTGGATGATGTCCAGGGTGTTGGCGTAGTAGTCGAAGCGCAGCCCGATGGAAGTCTGGCCACCCTTGCCTGGCTGCCACGCACCGGCTTCGTCGATGGTGGCATGCACCCGTTCGTGGAAATTTCCCGACCACTGGTATGCTGCTGCGCCGACCAGCGCAAAGATCAGTGCCGTCATGGCGATGCCCCGCTTGCCGAAACGACCAAAGATCAGGTAGGCGCCGAGCACCGCCAGCACCGCATAACCGGTCCTGCCTTTCACCATCAGCAGCACATTGCCGGCTGCCATTACGCCGAGCGCGACCGCCGCCCAGCGCAGCCTGGGAGAGCTTTGGCGAAGAGCCGCGACCGCCAGCAGAAAAGCGCTGAAGGCCATCAGGAAACCATGGGTGATGTGCAGCTTGAACACCACCGGATTGTCCGCGCCCCACATCGCCCGGCTTTTTTCATCCGCTACTGCCAGCAGGGCTTGAGGAAGCCAGCCATAACGGATCGCATAGGACATTGCCAAGGTCAGCAGCATGGCCGCGCCGAACGCGGCAAGCGCGCGGATGCGATCGGCGCGGGAGGAAAACAGCGGAACCAGCAAGGGGATCAGCAGCAACGACAGATACTTGCCGAGGTAATGCAGATTGTCGCTGGCGCTGCCCGATCCGTAGGCGCTGCCCAGCACGACCGCCGCACAGAACAGCAGTACCGCGAGCGCCGGCGGGTTGCGGGCGATCGCGGCAAGTTTCGCCCGGTAGTCGCCCGATACGGCGAACAGCAGGACGATGGCGGCCAGCAGCAGGTTGGTCGCCGCCGTCGAGATCGGGATGGCGAAACCCAGTGCGATTGCGCACCAGGTTGCGGCGATGGATAATTTACGGGGTAAGGACATCATGCGGTGGGCGGGGCGTTGCGGCGCTCCAGACAGGCCAGCAGTTGATCGATGTTGGCCGCCATCGAGAAGCGGGACTTGATTAAATTGCCGCCGGTCTGCGCCATGCTGCGCATCTCGGGCAGATGTTGCAGCGCCCAGGACAAGGTCGAGGTCCATTGTGACACGTCGCTCGCGCTCACGAGCAGCCCGCTGCGGCGATCCTCGATGGTTTCCGGGATGCCGCCGGTGCGGCTTGCCACCACCGGCACGCCCAGCGCGAGCGCCTCGAGCTGCGTCATGCCCAGCGGTTCGTAGGAGGATGGCATCACCACCAGGTCGGCGCGCTGCAGCAGCGGCGGCACGGAGTCGATCAAGCCGGCGATCAGCACATGCTCCGCCAGCCCCATCTCCTTCACCCGAGACTCCAGCGTCTGGCGCAGTTCGCCTTCGCCGGCGATGACATAGCGCAAGTCTGGAAAGACCTTGACCAGTCGTGCCATCGCCTGCAGCATCAGCAAGTGGCCTTTCTCCCCGCGCAGCATGGCGGCATGCGCGATCAGCGGGCCGGGATGGCCGGCCAGCCAGGCCGCAAGCTGCGCAGGCAAGGGCGCCTGCGCCTCGCGCTGGATGCGTTCGAAGTCGATGCCGGGGTAGAGCACGCGGAGTCGCTCCGGACGTATGCGCGGATGGTCCAGCAGGCTGCTACGCATGGCCTCGCTCGGCACCAGCGTCAGGTCGGCCAGGACGTTGTAGGTCCATGCATGCGGCAGGCCGGGTTGGTAAGTGCGGACGCGGATCAGGCGCGGCCGCTTGCCAACGAGACGCGCGAGCCGCGCGGCAATGGCGCAGTTGTTGGCGTCGTG
>CAYHXK010000411.1:0-2468 GCA_964360125.1 uncultured Sterolibacterium sp. | reverse complement strand
TTCAGTCATCGCAACATTGCCTAGTTACCTTGGCTGACCTGGATGGTCCAGCGACAGGCTATTGCCAGGCTACGGCAATAGCCTGCCGGGGTCAGCCCAAGCGCTGTCAGTTGCCCGGCAAAATCGGGCGTAGGCGTACGTTCGGACTGCTCGACGATGGAAAGCAAGGCGCCCAGGCGGCCACTGCGCTGCATGATGGCTGCCACCACATCCTCGGCAAGGTTCAGCGGCGCCACGATGTCAACCATAGGCATGGCAAATAACACGTCCAGCAGAGAAAACATGCCTACCATATAAGCCCGCTCCTGCTCCTCCCGATCGCCGCCGCTGGCCTGGCTAAGTGCCTCGGTCAGGCTGGCGCGCAGCGCTGCGCAGGCCAGCAGCGGGTTGCGCTGCTCGCCGCCCTGCTGCGCATACAACAACAGTTGCAGCCAACGTTGCAACTGGCGACGGCCTAGCAGCGTGATGGCATGGCCGAAATTGGCGATTTTTGTGTTCAGCGAGAAACTCACCGAATTCACCAGCTTCAAAAGCTGGTAGGAAAGTGTCGGCGCCTGCTTGAGCAACAACTCGATGGCGTGCGAGTCGGCATCGCTCGTCACCAGCGCCAGCAACTTCAGCAATAGCGCTCGCGACTGTCCCTGCTGCGGTGCGTGCAACGGATGCAGCGGATACTCGCCGGCGCAGTGACTGCAGCCCAGGGCAAAAGCCCGGGCGAGACTGGTGTGGCTGTCTACCCCGAGCGCGAGATGCGGACCCGGCAATTGTTTCAGCATTCCCGGCAGCCCGGCATGCTCGGCAGCCGCAGAGCCGATCTCGATAGCGAGGGCGGACACTGCGCTGGGGAGTTTCTGTCCCGTTTCCGGCACACCCTGCGCCATCAAACGATAGCCCAAACGCTGCAATCGTTCCAGATCGGCTGCTGCGGCCGGGTCGCAGCAACAGGACATCGGGATGAGCAAGACTATCCGTTCGGCCGGCAGTTGCCGGACCAGATCGCCGCCGAAAGTCGCTGGATCAGCCAACGGTACTACGCAGGACACTCCATCGATTGCAGCGTCGAGTCCGCACTCGTCGAACAGCCGCGGCAATGCGGGCACATCGACAGCCGGGTGGGCTCCCAGCAGCAGCGCACACCAGGCATGCCGGTGATTGGTCACCGGTCGCAGTGAAACCAGCGGAAAATCCGGAGTATTAGGGGCGGACAGGGACATGGCTTCTGTCGGGTAGGCATGCTATTGTTTATTTACTACCATGTTAATATAAATCGCGGACTAGCAGATTTTTCAGATCGCACCACCAAACTTGCTTCTCTTGCCACCTTGCACTCTCGGCTCGTCGCACAGCAGCGGAAGGGATCGCACTTGCCGGTTACCGGTTGCACAACGTGCAGCGGGGATTGTGGGCCGATAATGCTTTAGACTACAATCATATTTCCCTGATCGTTTGTTGATGACATGGCGATAAGGTTTAGGGTCCTCCGCGAGTCTGACGGGGGAAGGGAGATGCTATGACGATGCAAAAGTTAAGCAGAAAACAAGTCGAATGCGGCGTCCCGTTGTCCTGGGACATCTATGACGAAACCGGGCAATTGCTGTTGCGCCGGGGTTATGTGATGAACAATCCGAAGCAACTCGCTTCGCTCATGGAACGCGGCTTGTTCATCAATGCCGCGGACGCCGGCCCTTCCGTGGCGAGTCTGCTGGAGCGTAAATACGATCCCTTCTGGTTGTGGGACGATATTGTCGTCAAGCTCGGCCAACTGCTGCGCAATCACGACCAGGATGTCGATTTTCCCGTGCAGATTGACGGTCTCGCGCAGTTGTCGCAACTCCTGATCAATCGCAGCAAGGATGCGGCGCTCGCCGCCATGATCCTGCTGACCGATCCGCTCCGCTATTCATTGGTGCATTGTCTGCACGCGGCGATCCTGTCCGATCTTGTTGCTCTGCGGCTTGGTTGGGACGAAGAGCGTCGCAGAAGCGTGGTATGCGCGGCGCT
Organism: uncultured Sterolibacterium sp.; assembly: GCA_964360125.1. Lineage (GTDB taxonomy): Bacteria > Pseudomonadota > Gammaproteobacteria > Burkholderiales > Rhodocyclaceae > JACRAR01. The sequence goes on along the minus strand of CAYHXK010000411.1, from coordinate 467 downwards.
CACAATGAATATATCGACGGTGGATACGCAGCAGGATCTCATCGACCAAGCCGGACCGCTCACGCCGGAACAACATACGATCATCAAGACGCACCCGACGACCGGGGTGGACATGTTGCGCAACGTGGGCGTTAATGACGCCATATGGCTACAGGCGGTGCAGGATCACCACGAAACTCCGCTGGGCAGCGGATACCCGAACGGCCATAAGGAAGTCTGCGAGGAGGCAACCCTGCTACGCACCACCGATGTCTTCAGCGCCAAAGTCAGCCCGCGCCGGCATCGCCGGCCGATGAGCGGACCCCAGGCGGCGCGGGTACTGTTTACCGATCCTGGAATGGCGTCGGAGAACCCCTTCATCGCCGTTCTGATCAAGGAAATCGGCATCTATCCGCCAGGTTCCTACGTCAAGCTGGCCAACGGCGAAACCGGGATCGTCCACCGGCGTTCCGAAAATGCGCATACAC
>CAYHXK010000410.1:0-2471 GCA_964360125.1 uncultured Sterolibacterium sp. | reverse complement strand
TATGGACCGCCGAGGATCCGGTCGAAATCACCCAGAAGGGACTGCGCCAGGTACAGATCAACAAGAAGGCCGGACTCGATTTTCCGATGATCATGAAAGCATTCTTGCGCGCCGATCCGGACATCATCATGGTGGGCGAAATGCGCGATGCCGAAACCACCGGCATCGGCATCGAGGCATCGCTCACCGGCCATCTGGTGTTCGCCACCCTGCATACCAACAGCGCGCCGGAATCGATCATCCGTCTGCTCGACATGGGCATGGATCCCTTCAATTTTTCCGATGCCCTGTTGGGTATCCTCGCCCAGCGCCTGGCCAAGCGCCTGTGCAAGTGCAAGGAAGCCTACGTCGCCAGCGAGGAGGAGATGCGGCTATTTCTCAAGGAGTATTGCGCCGAACTGGTGAATACGGCGGATTTCAAGAAAGACTCGCAGGCGGGCTACGATGCGGTCTATCGGGAATTGGTGAGCAATTACGCCAAGGACGGAAAATTTACCCTTTATCGGCCCAAGGGCTGTCCCGAGTGCAACGACAGCGGCTATAAGGGGCGCGTGGGTCTGCACGAGTTGATGCTGGGCAGCGATCAGGTGAAAAAACTCATCCAGGAGCACGCCCGGGTCGCCGATCTGCTGGCGACCGCCCTGGAAGAAGGCATGCTGACCTTGAAGATGGATGGCATGCAAAAAGTGCTGCAGGGACTCACCGACATGAAAATCGTCCGCTCCGTTTGCATCAAATGACCCCTGATGATTGCAGGAAATCGCCGGGGGATACGCTCGATGACTTGTTTCGCCGCCTCGAACAACTCAACCAGATCGGTTCCGCACTATCCAAGGAACGCGACCTCAATCGCTTGCTGGAAACGATTCTTGTTGCGGCCAAGGAAATAACCCATGCAGACGGCGGCACGCTGTATCGCGTCGCCGAGGACGAAAACAACCTGCGTTTCGAGATATTGCGCAATGACACGCTGCAAATAGCTTTGGGCGGCACTTCCGGCAAGCCGATTGCTTTCCCGGATCTGCCGTACTACGACGAACAAGGCAAGCAGAATACTTCGATGGTGGCGGTCTACGCAGCCTTGCACGCGGAGACGGTGAATATTGCCGATGCTTACACCGAGCAAGGATTCGATTTTTCCGGAACGCGCAAGTTCGACGAGCGCACCGGCTATCGTTCGCAGTCCTTCCTCACGGTGCCGATGAAGAATCACGAAAACGCCGTTATCGGCGTGCTTCAGCTGATCAATTCGATTCATCCGGAAACCGGCAAGGTAGTGCCATTTTCAGATTCCGACCAAAGCCTGGCCGAGTCCCTGGCGTCGCAGGCGGCGATAGCCCTGACGAACCGCTTGCTGATTACCCAGTTGGAAGATCTATTCGAGTCCTTCATCGGGCTGATCAACCTGGCCATCGATGAAAAATCGCCCTATACCGGCGGCCACTGCGAACGCGTGCCGATCCTGACCATGATGCTGGCGGAAGCGGCGAATGACACCGCTGTCGGGCCGCTTGCCGATTTCCACATGAACGACCTGGACCGCTACGAACTCAAGATCGCCGGCCTGCTGCACGATTGCGGCAAAGTAACCACGCCGGTGCATGTGGTGGACAAGTCGACAAAACTCCAGACGCTGTTCGACCGCATTCATCTGGTCGATACCCGCTTCGCAGTGCTCCAGCGCGATGCCGAGATCGTCATGTTGCGCAACCAGTTGGCATTGCGCGCGCAAACAGATATTGACGCCGAGTCGCAATTGCTTGAGCAATGCAAGCGGAGAATCGAACAGTACGCCAGCGACCGGGAGTTTCTGCGCCGCTGCAATATTGGTGGCGAGGCCATGCAGGAATCCGATCTGCAGCGCCTGCGCGTGATCGGGAGCGGTTACCGCTGGTGCAATGTTGAAGGAAAAGAAGCGGACTTTCTCAGCGCCGATGAACTGGAAAATCTGAGCATACGCGCCGGCACGCTGACTCGTGAAGAACGTGAGATCATCAATCACCACATCGTCGCCACCGTCAGGATGCTGGAACAACTGCCCTGGCCGAAAAATCTCAGGAAGGTTCCCGAGTATGCCGGGGGTCATCATGAGCGCATGGATGGCAAAGGCTATCCCAGGGGCCTGAAGCGCGAAGAGATGTCGGTGCCGGCCCGCATCATGGGTATCGCCGACATTTTCGAGGCGCTGACCGCCAGGGACCGTCCTTACAAACCCGGCAAGACATTGACCGAATCGCTCGGCATACTCGGCAAACTCAAGGAAGCCGGACATATCGATCCGGACTTGTTCGACATCTTTATTCGACAGCGGGTATACCTGCGCTACGCCGAGAAATTTCTCGATCCGCAACAGATCGACGTCGTGGACGACAGCCGGATTCCCGGTTACGACAACCGCGAGATTCGTCCGCAAGAGTGATGTGGCGAGAGGGAAGACGTCTCACCCGCTTTAAATCGTGTGACGTTTTTGG
>CAYHXK010000409.1:0-2480 GCA_964360125.1 uncultured Sterolibacterium sp. | reverse complement strand
GCCGCTGGAAACCAAGATCATCGAGGAGGTGAAGCCGCCTCCCGACAAGCCGCCGCCGCCCCCTCCGCCCAAACTGGCGCCCCCCCCGCCACCGTACATTCCGCCACCCGAAGTGCAGGTGCAAATGCCGGCGTCGATCCAGCAGCATTCGATCACCGCCGTCACCAGCGTCAAGCCGCCGGCCCCGGTGCCACAGCAGGCGCGACCGCATGTGCCGAACCGGGCCGCCGCGATCGTCAATGCCAGCGCCTGCCAAAAACCGGAGTATCCCGCAGCGTCAATCCGGGCACAGGAGTCCGGCATCGTCACCTTGGGTTTCCTGATCGACCTGGATGGCCGGGTGCTCGAAAGCAAGGTCGAGCGCTCCTCCGGCTACCGGCGTCTCGACGAGGCGGCGAGAAAGGCGCTCGGTCTGTGCAAGTTCCAGCCGGCCACGGTCGATGGCAAGCCGGAAAAATCCTGGGCGCGTATCGAGTACGAATGGCGGATGATCGAATAAATAATTCGTCGGAAAACTTCATGTGCTGTCAGCACCCCCACTAATTTCATTTCAGGATGATCACACTATGAGCCTCAGACCACAGCTTCGAATTTTGTTGGCCGCACTGGCCGTACTCTTCACGCTGGCGGGCGGATTGCTTTCCACCGCGGCCTTCGCGCAGACCGCCGCGCCGGCCGCCATGCCGGCCGCTGCGCCCGCCATCGATACGGTCACCAATCCCTACGGCATGGAAGCCCTGTGGAGTCAGGGCGACTTCGTTTCCAAGGGAACCTTGCTGATCCTCGTCATCATGTCGATGGGAACATGGTATATCGGCATCGTCAAACTGGTCGAGCAGTCTAAGTTGCTGAAACAGGCCAAGGACGCCCGCGAAAAGTTCTGGAAGACCAGTTCCATCCAGGAGGGCATCCGCACCCTGCACGAGGACAGTGCTTTCCGCTACATCGCCGAGGAAAGCTCCAAGGCCAGCGAGCATCACGAAAGCACGCTACTCGAGACCGATCTCAACTCCTGGATCGGCATGGCGGTACAGCGCGCCACCGATACCATCGGCAACCGCCTGCAGAACGGACTGGCCTTCCTCGCCACGGTCGGCTCGACGGCGCCGTTTGTGGGACTGTTCGGCACGGTGTGGGGGATTTACCACGCCCTGACCGCGATCGGCATCGCCGGTCAGGCATCCATCGACAAAGTGGCCGGCCCGGTCGGCGAGGCGCTGATCATGACCGCCATGGGCCTGGCCGTGGCGGTGCCGGCGGTGCTGGGTTATAACTGGCTGGTACGCCGCAACAAGGTCGCCATGGAGAATGTTCGGCACTTCAGCAGCGAACTGCACATGGTGCTGCTGTCGCGCAGCCGCACTCCCGCCAAAGGCAACTGAGCATGAGCTTCTCCATTGGCTCCGAGGGAGAGGACGAGGTCGTTTCGACGATCAACACCACGCCGCTGGTGGACGTGATGCTGGTGTTGCTGATCATATTCCTCATCACCATCCCGGTGGTGGTCCAGAATGTGCCGGTGCAACTGCCGAAAGAAACCAATGTCCCGACCCTGACCAAGCCGGAAAATATCGTCATCTCCATCAACCGGGACGGCGAAATTTTCTGGGATCGGGTATTGGTGCCGGACGGACAGAAGCTGGTGGACAAACTCAAAATCGAGGCGGTCAAAATACCGCAACCGGAAGTGCACATCCGCGGCGATTACGAGGCGCGCTATGAGTTCATCGGCAAGGTGATTTTTGCCTGCCAGCGCGCCGGCATTATCAAGGTGGGCTTCATCACCGAACCGCCGGTGCGCGGCGGCTGATGGACAGGAAGGACAGGAGACACACGGCATGAGTATGAACGTAGGAAGCACTGGCGCATCGGGTGATCCGGAAGTGATGGTTGACATCAACACCACGCCGTTGATCGACGTGATGCTGGTGTTGCTGATCATGCTGATCATCACCATCCCGATTCAGACGCATGCGGTCAAACTCAACATGCCGGTGAGCAGCCCGCCGCAGCAGACCACGCCGCCGGAGGTGGTGACCATCGAGGTGGATTTCGATGGCACCCTCTTGTGGAATGGCCTGGCGCTGGAAGGGAAAAGCGATCTTGAGGCACGCTTGCGCTCCGCTGCCGCCACCGCCGTCCAGCCGGAGATCCATTTGCGGCCCAACAAGCTGGTCAAGTACCAGCATGTCGCCTTGGTCATGGCGGCGGCGCAGCGGTTTGGGCTCACTAAAGTGGGTATCATCGGCAACGAGCAATTCATCAATTGAAGGCGGCACACAGGATGTTCAAGCGCAATCGCGGGATGGGTGGAATCGCACTGTTGCTGGGAAGTTTTTGCTGCTCCCTGGCCGCTGGCCTGCCGGGGCTCGCCTTGCTCGCCTTGACCGGAACCGTCCAGGCCGAAGAGGCTGCACCCAGGAATACCGTGCGACCGGAGATCGGCAAACCGGTGCAGGCGGCGCTGGACCTGCTGAAGC
>CAYHXK010000408.1:0-2482 GCA_964360125.1 uncultured Sterolibacterium sp. | reverse complement strand
GCATAATCGACGACTTTGCATAATCGGCCTTATGTGAAGCTTCACATAAGGCCGAGGAGCGGCCAAAGCTCAAGCCGCACCCAACCCTACTGGAGAGGACTACTCGCTGCCTGGGACTAAAGTGCCCGGCTGCTTATTCTGCGGCCTGATGCCAACGAGAAATCTGTCTCAAGCAGCAGCAAGCTGAAAATTGATCGTCTTCCCAAGGGCCGCCGCAGCGCTTGCCAAGGTGGTCAGCGTCAAGCTGGTGTCTTCCTCGTCGAGCAAACGATTCAACGCCGCCCGGCTGGTGCGCATGCGCTTCGCCAGTTCGGTTTTGGTGAGGTTCTGGGTCTTCATTTCTTCGGCAATCTGCCACGCGATCACCCGCTTGAGCGCGACTGCGGTGGCATCGTCAAGCATCGCCTCCTCTTTGAGGAAGTCATCAAAACTGCTGCCGATATTTTTCTTGCCCATGTTCATCTCCGTTTCAATTGTTTCAACCGGTCCCTGGCTAGATCGAGGTCGGGTTTCGGGGTGGTCTGTTGCTTCTTGATGAATCCATGCAGCAGGACCATCGTCTGTCCATCCAAGGCAAACAGGACGCGTGCGATGCGTTTGTCCAGTTTGATCCTGACTTCCCAAATGTCGCCGACCAAGTGATCCACCAATGGCATTCCGAGAGGCCAACCAAACTGCACCGTTTTCACGTCTTCGCCCACGGCCTTGCGCTCGGTTGCAGGCAGCTCCTTCAGCCACTCCCGCACGGGTTCGGCGCCAGCGTCTGTCCGGAAGAAGCGCACTTCGAGAACGGGTTTCATGTGCGTAATGTACCAATATTGGTACGTCGGTGCAAGCTACGATCTCAAGTACCGTCTTCTGGTTGGGATACGGTCACTCGTCGATACCCGTCTCTACAACGGCTGCCCCAGGATCGCCAGCACCAGCAACAACCAGCCGGTCAGCGCCGCCAGCAGGTGCGGGTCGCCGAGCAATTGCTGCGCCGGGTCGCCGCCGCCGCCGCGGCGATGCAGCAGGAACAGGTAGCGAAACATGCCGTAAATGACGAACGGCACGGTATAGATGAGATTGGTCGTGCCATGCAAGGCCACCGTCTCCGGGCTGACGGTATACAGGCTGTAGGATACGATGGTGCCGGCGGCGGCGATCGTCATCAGCTGGTCGAGCAGGACGGGCGAGTAATGCTCCAGCACCCGGCGGTGGGAGGAGGCAGGGGCCGCGCCAGCCGCCGCATCGCCGCGCGTGCCTGCAATGCCCAGCGCGCCAAGTTCGGCGCGGCGCTTGGCGAAGCCGAGGAACAGGGTCAGCATCAGGCCGCACAGCAGCAGCCATTGCGACGGCGGGATGCCGATGCCCAGCGTGCCGACGAGCAGGCGCAGCATGAAGCCGGCGGCGATGATAAACACGTCGAGCACCACCACATGCTTGAGCTTCAGCGAGTAGGCGATGTTCAGCAAGACATAGATGAGGAACAGCCACGGCGCCCGGCTGTCGCTCCACCACACCAGCGCCAAGCCGCCGGCGCAACAGCCCGCCATCAACGCCAGCGCCGCCGGCACGCCTACCGCCCCGCTCGCCAGCGGCCGCCGCCGCTTGTGCGGGTGGCGCCGGTCCTGCTGGCGGTCGATCAGGTCATTCATCACATACACCGCCGATGCCAGCAGGCAGAATGCCGCGAAGGCCAGCAAGGCCTGCGTCACCCGCATGGGATCGTTCCAGGCGTGGCCGAACAGCAGCCCGACCAGCACGAAACCGTTCTTCAGCCACTGGTGGGGGCGCAGCAGGCGTATCAGCAGGCTCACTTGTGACATAGTGCTCCCGGGAAATAGCGGTCGCAAAAATAGCAGCTAGTCTGCGGCAACCAGGCGGGGATCGCATAGTATTTCTCGCGCACTTTGGCCAGCACGCCATCGCGATAAGCGGCATAGTCGAAGCCGCGCCCCAGCACAGTGGTGTAGGTCGCGCCGCGCACGCTGAAACTCTGTGTGACGACCTCGCGGAAATAGGCCGCATACTGGCCCGGCTCGGGCGCGCTCTTTCTCAGGATCAGGATGTTCTTGCCGTCCAGAGCGCGGAAGTCGGTGAGGATGTCGTCGTGGCGGGCATGGCTGGAGGCCTCGCCGAACACCAGGAAATAGCGGCGCGCGTTATAGGACATGGTCACCGCATTGGAATAGCCGTCGCTGGCGAAGACGTAGTCCTGCTGGTAAGGCTGGAGCTGTTCCAGCAATTTTTGCGACTCGAAAGTCAGCACGATGCCGTCATACTGCCGCGTGCGCTGCCAGGCTTCGAGGGGAAACTGGGCGATGGCGAGAATCGCGACGACATGCAGCGCGGCAAAACCGCTGAAGAAATTCACCAGGCGGCGCAGCGTCGCGGTTTCGATCATCCGTGCCAACAGCATGAAGACGAAGGGCAGGAAAGACAACACCCAGTGCAGGCCGATCTGCTTGATCAGCGACAGACCGGCGAACAGCAGCAG
>CAYHXK010000407.1:0-2487 GCA_964360125.1 uncultured Sterolibacterium sp. | reverse complement strand
GCATGGCTATCTATAAGGGGGGGGAGCATGGCCAGCAATTATTGTCCTATGAGGGAAAAGGCCGCATCGTGGGGGAAATGTCCCTGCTTGACCACGAAAGGCGCTCCGCCACATGCATAGCCGATTCCGACTGCGAGTACCTGATGTTCAACAGCGAAGGCTTGAAAAGGTTGGTATCGGAGTATCCGGCACTCGCTTATCGATTCATGTTTTGCCTGGCACAACTGCTTTCAAGACGCTTGCGCCGTACTTCAGGGATGATGGCCGATTTTCTGGGCGAATGAAAACGCTTGAGACGCGATCCCTCAAATTGCTTCGGCGCAATCATTACGGTATTTCCCACAGCTACACCGTGAGGATGTGGTATGCGCACTTGGAGCAATGGATATGATGCGGGTCAGGTAGAATCGTATGGACAACGATCTGCCTGGATGGTGAAATTGGTAGACACAAGGGACTTAAAATCCCTCGACCATAACCGGTCATGCGGGTTCGATTCCCGCTCCAGGCACCAGTCTCAACCCTTAAAAACATGTATTCAACCGTGCCTATGCCAAACTGACCCAGCCAGATACTCTAGCGGCATGTGTCTGCGTGGTGATGATTGCCGGCCTTCCGGATCCCTCTCCTTAAGAGCCTGAACGAATTAAATGATCGTACTCAACTTAACCTGCTCCAACAGCCATCACTTCGAAGGTTGGTTTGCTTCGAATGAGGAATATCAGCGCCAGTCCGCGCGCCAACTGGTGTCCTGTCCCTATTGCGCCGATATGACGATAAGTAAAATGCCAACCGCCCCGCATGTCAGGAAGACCGGCGTCGAAGATGCATCACAAATTTCCGCCAAAGATATTCCCGAAGTGACCAGGCTGGTAACGGCGATCGACAACTTAGTGCGCAATAGCGAGAATGTCGGCGATAAATTTCCTGAGGAAGCCCGAAAAATTCACTACCAGGAAGTCCCCGCGCGCAACATTCTTGGAATTGCATCCTCCGAGGAAACCAGAGCATTGCTGGACGAAGGCATCAGCCTCATTTCCTTGCCGAATCTTTTGAGGAAGGACATGAACTGATGTCGTCCGGTCATGTACTGACCTTGCGGAGGTTCTACGCCTAACAATGCCCAAATGGAAATCACGAGCGACATGAATTTTATTGGTGTATTCCCGATTCTCGCCACACCGTTTGACAATAACGGCAATCTCGATCTCGATTCATTCGAGCGGCTGGTGCGATTCATGGCGGATCTGGGTGTCGAAGGAATCACCATCCTCGGTGTGCTGGGCGAATCCAACCGCCTGCTTGACACGGAAAGAAAGACTCTCATCGCCACAGCCATCCAGTCCGCAGCGGGAAGAACGCGGGTGATCGTCGGTGCCAGCCATGCGGGTACGCAAGCCACGATCGGATTATCGCAAATGGCGCAAGAACTCGGCGCCGATGCGGTCATGGTCGCGCCATCACAGGAACCCGTGCCCAACGAAAGCAGGGTATTCGATTATTTTCAACGGGTCGCCGGAGCTTTGAGTATTCCTGTAGTCGCACAGGATCATCCGGCATCCACCCAGGTGCACATGTCGATCCCTCTGCTGCTGCGCCTGGTTAACGAGATACCGCGGATTGCCTGCATCAAGGAGGAAGCGCCGCCGACTCCTTCCAGAATTTCCGCGCTGATCGATGGCATGAAAACTCGCCGCGTCCCAGTCCTGACAGGGTTGGGCGCACTGTATGGCTTCTTCGATCTGGAAAACGGATCGAGCGGCTTCAACACCGGTTTTGCATTTCCTGAAGTGCTGATGAAGATTGCCAGCGAAACCCGTGCGGGCCGCCTGGACGAGGCTTATCGGCTGTATGCGCGGTTCCTTCCCCTGCTGGTGTTCGAGCAGCAGCCGGGTGTGGCTATACGCAAGGAACTGCTGCGGATGCGCGGGTTGCTGGACTCCAACCATGTTCGTCACCCCGGCACCGGCATCGCCGAATCGACCGCGGCGCAACTGCATAAATTGATCGAGCGGGTTCTGCCGGGTGTTGATATCACGCTGCCGCTGAAAATATAGGCAGCCGTATCGGCTTTACGCAGGCAGGGCAATCTTCTGGTCGGTGCTGTACTGGTAATCGTGGAACACATGTTCCGCGCTGAGAACCTGGTAGCTGCCATCCGACATACGTCGGGTGGTGTCCTTGAGCCGGTAGGTGTAATGCCCGCAGGTCCAGCAATCGAAATTGCGCATGTGGGTGCACAGGCAAGTCTTGTCCATCACCGAAACCTTCTTTGCCTTCGGGTGCGCCGCCACTTCGCGATTGTAGGCCGTGACGTAGGCGCAATTGCCCGAGCCGTCGAGCAGGTAGCCGTAGGCCTCGCAGTTGGGACGGATGCCGGCGCTGATCGCCGGACTGCTCTTCAGCATGCGCATCGGATAGCCGGTCGGCGAGATGGTATTGACCTCGATGTCATTCTCGCTCGACTTGAAGTACTCCTGCTGTACA
>CAYHXK010000406.1:0-2510 GCA_964360125.1 uncultured Sterolibacterium sp. | reverse complement strand
GATCCGACCCGGCTCAAACTTGAATTGACCGAGAGCGTGGTGCTGGACAATATCGATGACGCTGTCGCCAAGATGCGCGACCTCAAGGAAGTCGGCGCGCATTTCTCCATGGACGATTTCGGCACGGGCTATTCATCGCTGTCTTACTTGACACAACTTCCGCTTGACCAGTTGAAAATCGATCTGTCTTTCGTGCACAATATTGGCATAAAACCCACCGATGCAGTGATCGTGCAGACCATCATCAGCATGGGCAACAGCCTGGGAATGGAAGTGATTGCGGAAGGAGTTGAAAACGCGGAACAGCGCGACTTCCTTGAACGCAATGGCTGTCACGCGTACCAGGGTTACTTGTTTAGCAAACCCGTGCCGATTGAAGAGTTTGAGGCGTTGATTGGTACTAAAAAGAAAGTGCCATGACATTTTTTGTGTCATCGTTGAGCCGGCACCGGTAGTCGGCTATAGTGCAGTGGAAAACCAGTTCCGGACTCCAACATGGCAACCGCCGCACCCGTTTCTCCCCTCAAGGAACATCGCCTGAGCCTGGCTGAAACCGTCGACGCCATGGCCGCCGACGGTTTGGTGGCGGCTGCGACGGCCGAACAGTTCAAGCAGGAACGCCGCTATTTCAAAGGGGATGTCCATCCCTTGATCAGCATTGCCGAACAGAAGTGGAAATCCCTGGCGTTGCCGGGCGACACTACCCGTATCCTCGATCTCGATGCGTTGACGCAATGGCTGGCGCGCTGGGCGGGACTCGAATACTTTCACATCGATCCGCTCAAGATCAATTTTTCCGCCATTACCGAGGTGATGTCCAGTGCCTACGCCACGCGCTTTCGCGTGCTGCCGGTGGAAGTGACGGCTAAAGAGGTTTTGATCGCCACCGCCGAACCATTCGAGCGTGCCTGGGAAACGGAGCTCGGGCCAGTCCTGAACAAGAAGATCAGACGCGTCATCAGCAACCCCGCCGATATAGCACGTTACCAGGTGGAGTTCTACAAGCTGGCGAAGTCCGTCAAGAAGGCACTGCTGGCCGGGGATGGGGGGGGCGCCTCGGGAATCACCAACTTCGAGCAACTGGTAGAACTGGGCAAGGACAACCGCGCTCTCGACGCCAATGACCAGCATATCGTCCATATCGTTGACTGGCTCTGGCAGTATGCTTTCGAGCAACGCGCCAGCGATATCCACATCGAGCCGCGGCGCGATCTGGGCATCGTGCGTTTCCGCATCGATGGCGTATTGCATCAGGTTTATCAGATCCCGATGCCGGTATTGAACGCCATGACCAGCCGCATCAAGATCCTCGGTCGCATGGATGTGGTGGAAAAACGCCGCCCGCAGGATGGCCGCATCAAGACACGCACGCCGGAAGGGCAGGAGGTCGAACTGCGCCTGTCTACCCTGCCGACCGCCTTTGGCGAGAAGCTGGTGATGCGCATCTTCGATCCCGAGGTGCTGGTCCGGGATACCCGCGACCTGGGTTTCTCCGACGAGGACAATACACGCTGGCGGCATCTGGCGGCGCAGCCAAACGGCATCATACTGGTGACCGGTCCGACCGGCTCGGGCAAGACGACGACCTTGTATACCACGCTGAAGTCCCTGGCCACGCCCGAAGTCAATGTCTGCACTATCGAGGACCCGATCGAAATGGTCGAACAGGCGTTCAACCAGATGCAGGTAAATAATGCCATCGACATCGGGTTTGCCGAGGGCATACGCTCGCTGATGCGGCAGGATCCCGACATCATCATGGTCGGTGAAATCCGCGACGTCGAGACCGCCGAGATGGCGATCCAGGCGGCGCTCACAGGCCACTTGGTGCTGTCCTCGCTGCATACCAACGACGCCCCCTCGGCCATCACCCGCCTGCTCGAGCTGGGAGTGCCGGCCTACCTGTTGCACGCGACCCTATTGGGCGTGATGGGGCAGCGCCTGATACGCACGCTCTGCCCGCATTGCAAGCAGGCCAGCGCCTTGAGCGCGGAGGATGAAAGACAGTGGAACGAACTGGTGATCCCATGGAAATCCGGCAGGCCGAGCCAGCTCTATCGCCCGGTGGGTTGCCTCGAATGCCGCATGACCGGTTATCTGGGGCGCATCGGCATCTACGAGCTGCTGCTGTTTTCGCCACAGATCAAACAGCTCATCACCGACGGAGCAGAACTTGCGAAAATCCGGGAACAGGCGGCGCGCGAGGGCATGAAGCCGCTGCGTATTTCGGGCGCGCTGAAAATTGCCGCCGGGCTGACGACTATCGAGGAGGTCGGCAATATCGCACCTCCCGCGCAGACAGCCTGAACCGGATAGCATGGATTTAGCCTGGGGTATCCGCAAGCAGCGCGGTTCATGATTTCCATGTGGATCATTCTTCTCGTATAATGATGGATGTTCTGGCGGTTTCCAACTCGAATAGACAAGCGTCAAGCAGTTTTCACGCCGCGAAATATTGGAGTGGTAGTTCAGTTGGTTAGAATACCGGCCTGTCACGCCGGGGGTCGCGG
>CAYHXK010000405.1:0-2523 GCA_964360125.1 uncultured Sterolibacterium sp. | reverse complement strand
GCAATTCAACCCGACCACCCAGAAAGTGTTGAAGCGGCCGCTGCTGATCATTCCGCCGTGGATCAATAAATACTACATCCTCGACCTGCGCGAATCGAACTCGTTCATCAAGTGGGCCACCGACCAGGGCCACAGCGTCTTCGTCGTTTCCTGGGTGAATCCCGATGCCAAGCTGGCACAGAAAGGCTTCGACGATTACATGACAGAAGGCGCGCTGACCGCGCTCGACGCCGTCTGCCGACAGACCGGCGAGCAAGAGGTCAACCTCATCGGCTACTGCCTCGGCGGCACCCTGCTGGGCGCAACCATGGGCTACCTGGCGGCGAAAAAGGACCAGCGCATCGCATCCGCCACCTTCTTCGTGGCGCTGCTGGATTTCTCCATCCCCGGAGAACTGGGCGTCTTCATCGACGAACAGCAGGTCGCCAGCCTGGAAAAGAAAATGGAGGAACGCGGTTTCCTCGAGGGATCGGAAATGGGCGGGACTTTCAACATGCTGCGCTCCAACGACCTGATCTGGTCCTTCGTGGTGAATAATTACCTGATGGGCAAGCAGCCCTTCCCCTTTGATCTGCTCTACTGGAACTCCGACTCGACACGCATGCCCTACAAGATGCACAGCTTTTACCTGCGCAACATGTACCTGAAGAACCTGCTCAAGGAACCGGGCGGCATCGAGCTCCAGGGCGTAGCTATCGATATTTCCAAGGTGAATGTGCCGAGTTATTTCATCTCCACCGTCGAGGACCACATCGCCCCGTGGAAAAGCACTTACCTCGGCGCCACCCGCCTGGGCGGCCCGGTGCGCTATGTGCTGGGCGGTTCCGGCCACATCGCCGGCATCGTCAATCCGCCTGCCGCCAACAAGTACGGCTACTGGACCAACGAGTGTAAAACCCTGCCGGAAACTTCCGAAGCATGGTTCGAGGGTAGCCAGCAACACCAGGGATCGTGGTGGCCCGACTGGCACACATGGATTACGGCGCGCGACGACACCCTGGTGCCGGCGCGCGATCCGGCCAAGGGCAGGTTGCAGCCGCTGGAAGATGCGCCGGGTTCCTTCGTCAAGTTCCGCCTCGATGCACAGAAGCAGGCTTGACGCCCGCTGACGCCAGCGCGGAGGCGGCGCGACGCATGGTGCTGGACACCAACGTGCTGTTGTCGCTGTGGGTGTTCGCCGATAGCCGCTATCTGCCAATCCGCACCGCCATCGAAAACGGAACCTGGACCGCGTTGACGGACGCGGCCTGCCTAGCCGAATTCGAGCGCGTGCTCGGCTACCCGGAGTTCAACCTGGAAGCTCAAGCGCAGCGCAACATCCTCGTCGAGTATGCCGGCCTCGCCCAGCCCGTCGCTCCAGCCGCATGCCTGCCGTTGCCGCAGTGCTCTGATCCAGACGACCAGAAGTTCATCGAACTGGCGTGCTCCGGCGCCGCACGCTGTATCGTCACCAGCGACAAGGCCCTGTTGAAGCTCGCCCGCCACCGGACGCTGAAGCAAAAGCTGGGGATCGACATTCTGTCGCCGCAGCGCTTCCTGGAGGATTTCCTGTCGCACTGAGCCAGTTTCTTTCCGGCGTCGGGAGGCTATGACTGTGATGGATGCCGGGTCTCGCCCCGGCGGGCGAGTTCCTTTCTTGTTGCGACAAGAAAGGAACCAAAGAAACGCTCCCCGCCGCCCCGGCCTTCGGCTTCCCTCGCTCCTGACCGCCAGCCCGGCCGGCCGCTAAACTCGCTTCGCTCGAACAACGCGGCCGGACTACCCCGGTCTGACGGTCATCCGCTCGGCGGGGCAGAGGGGAATGATCGAAATCCGTAACCAGTGCGAACCTGAAAGACGACCTTGATGAGCGAATCAGCTATAACGCTTGATCGGCCTAAGTGGACGGACGATGCTTGTCGTGGCTCCGGGGCCACGAGCGTCAGCTCTAGAATTTGCCGAAAAGCGAGTATCGTTGGGAACGCTCGACCAATCTCGCATCCGCCAAGCTTTCGCGGAAAGCCTTGAGCATTGACACAACTTACCGGAGAAACAGTTAAGTGGTGTCGTCGTTCAGTGGGGAGCCGGAAGACTTTCGGCAGGACCGAAAAGATCACCAGCGTCTTCTTGTACTACCTCTAGTAAATTGAGGCTCATCTTCCTCTGGAATACATCGATCCAAATCACTTCAACCCGAACACGATCTCCAGCACCGACAGTTTTTCTATTCATGTGAGAGTTGTGCACAAGGCCGTGTAGTCCATCCGCCAATTCCACGAAACATCCAAATGCAACCAAATTCACGACGGTTGCAAAGTGCGCTGAGCCGCGAGGAAGTCTTTTATCCGCGTCGAACCACGGATCCCAAGATAGGTTACGCTTTATCCTGCTCAGCGCATCAGTTGCATCGGAAATATCGGTAAGTTCCGAAAGCCTGTCCTCCGCAAGAAAGGATCCGTTTGGTGGATTAACCAACTTGCGTACTTCTTGGAGGTATTCGACAACCTCCGCCGCGTTGTCCATAGTCTTTTGAATATGAAGATG
>CAYHXK010000404.1:0-2523 GCA_964360125.1 uncultured Sterolibacterium sp. | reverse complement strand
AGCTGACCCAGGCCTTCGGCATCAACGTGCCGCTGATGGTGATGCTGACCTACGGATTCGGTTGCGCCCTGGCGGGTTTTGCCGGCGTGCTGGCGGCGCCGGCGATACAAGTCAGCCCGCTGATGGGATCGAATCTGATCATCGTGGTGTTTGCCGTGGTGGTGATCGGCGGCATGGGTTCCATCCTCGGCTCCATCCTCACCGGTCTCGGTCTCGGCGTGATCGAGGGGCTGACCAAGGTGTTCTATCCGGAAGCCTCGGCTACCGTAGTATTCATCATCATGGCCATCGTCCTGATGATCCGGCCGGCCGGACTGTTCGGCAAAGAGAAATGAGCAAAAGCGCCTTCGGCTACCTTGTCCTGCTGGCATTCGGCCTGGCCGCGCCGTTCTTCATCTATCCGGTGCTGGTGATGAAGATACTGTGTTTCGCGTTGTTCGCCTGCGCCTTCAATCTGCTGCTCGGCTACACCGGCCTGCTTTCCTTCGGCCATGCCGCCTTCTTCGGTACCGCCGCCTATGTCGCCGGCCATGTCATCAAGGTGTGGGGGTTTCCCACCGAACTCGGCCTGCTGGCGGGCACCGCGTCCGCGGCTTTGCTCGGCTGGGGTTTCGGCAGCCTGGCGATCCGCCGCCAGGGCATCTATTTCGCCATGGTAACCCTGGCGCTGGCGCAGATGATGTACTTCCTGTTCCTGCAGGCGCCTTTCACCGGCGGCGAAGATGGCTTGCAGGGCGTTCCGCGCGGCACGCTGCTGGGCGTCGTCGATTTGTCCAGGGATCTCAATCTTTATTATTTCGTCCTGGCGATATTTGTCTTCGCCTTCTGGCTGATCTATCGCGCCATCCACTCGCCTTTCGGACAGATTCTCAAGGCGATTCGGGAAAATGAGGCGCGGGCAATATCCCTTGGTTACGATGTGGCGAAATACAAGCTGTTGGCCTTCGTGCTCTCCGCCGCGCTGGCCGGGCTTGCCGGGGCGACCAAAATGCTGGTGTTCAAGTTTGCCACGCTCACCGATGCTCACTGGCATCTATCCGGAGAGGTGGTGCTGATGACCATCCTCGGCGGCATGGGTACGGTGCTCGGGCCGGTAGTGGGTTCGACGGTCATCGTGACGCTGCAGAATGAACTGGCCGACAAAGTCGGTTCGCTGGTCACCGTCATCATGGGGAGCATCTTCGTCATCTGCGTACTGGCTTTCCGCCGCGGCATCGTCGGTGAAGCACTGGCGCTCTACAAGCGCATGCTTGGCGTAAAAGCGGCTTAGCGTCGCATCAATCGATCATGAGTATGCGGCCGATCGCTGTTCCAGGCATGAACCGATCAGCGCTTGGGCCTGTTCGCAGAGTTCACTGCGAGTCTTGTCCGCGGTAGCGAGTTTTTCCAGAATCTCGACGCTGGCGGTGATTCGCGGCGCCGCAGCAATCGCCAGCAGCGATTGCCAGAGGGTCGTCTCGCCGCAGTAATGGGCGGCTGTGGCATTTACCCCCAGCGCGTCCCGGTAGCGTAGTGCGAGCGGTTGAACATCGGTCTCGGCATCGATGGCGGATTGCAGCAGCGCCGCGCGAAACGCCAGCAAGGAGACGCCCGGGCTGGTGGTTCCTTCGGGAAACACGGCGACTTGTTCGCCATTCCTGAGTTTGCCGGCGAGAGTCTGGTTAACCCGCTGCGCGGCGGTGCGGCTGCCCCGTTCCAGGAACACCGTGTCGGTTCTGGCGCACAACAAGCCGATCAGCGGCCAGTGGCGCACCTCGCTCTTGCAGACAAAGGTGGCCGGAGCTATCGAACTGATCACGAATACATCCAGCCAGGAAACATGATTGGCAACCAGCAAGCCGTGCCTGCAAGTAGTTCCGCTCACCTGCAAATTCACGCCGAGTATCCCCAGCAAGCGATTAGACCAGCGCTGTTGCAGTTGTTTCCGCGAGGAGTGAGGAAGCAGCGGATAAAGCAGTGTGGCGATGCACAAGCCGTAAGCCAGGTGCAGCGCGACGCCGCTCAGGCGAAATGTGCTGCGCAGGCGGCCTCTCATCAGGCTGCCTGGCGATCGACAAAATGCCTGGCGTAACGCGCGCTGATTTGCGACATGGGCAGCAACATCAGCAGGTCCGCGGTGTTGAAATCCGGATCCCAGGCCGGATCGCCGCAGACATACGCGCCTGCTCTCAGATATCCCTTGATCAACGGCGGCACCTCGGCATCCAGGTTGCCGGCAATGCGATCCAGCGGCAGGGGACAATTCGGGAAGACGCGGTATTCCAGCGGCGCCATGTGCGCCTTGAGATGGCTGTATATGCCCGCCGCGGCGTGGCCGCCGTCGGCCATGCCGATGCTGGCGCAGCCGATCAAATATTCGTGCCTGTTCTGCAGCATGTAGCGCATCAGCCCGGACCACAGCAGGGCGATGGTGCCGCCGGTGCGGTAGTCCGGGTCGATGCAGGAGCGGCCGATTTCCACCATGCTCTCGCGCAGCAGCTGCAGGCGGGTCAGATCGAACTCGGTTTCCGAGTAGTAGCCGCC
>CAYHXK010000403.1:0-2533 GCA_964360125.1 uncultured Sterolibacterium sp. | reverse complement strand
TTCCCTCGTTTCGTGACCCCCGACGTTCCACCCCTCCTGCCAGGAATCGCCTCCGCTTTCCCCAAACCCGGCGCGCGCCTCGACCTGCCGGCGCTGGCCGGTTCGGCCGACGCGCTTGCCATCGCACAACTGGCGCAATCGGCGCAACGCTCGAAGCCGGCCCGCCTGCTGGCGGTGCTGGCGGCCAGTCCGCTGGACGCACAACGCCTGCTGGAGGAAATCGCCTGGTTTGCGCCGCAACTGCGGGTGCATCTGCTGCCCGACTGGGAGACCTTGCCCTACGATAGTTTCTCGCCCCATCAGGACTTGATTTCGGAACGCCTGGCGACGCTCTACGCGGTCTCGCGCGGCACCTGCGACGTGCTGCTGACGGCGGCGACAACGGCGCTGACCCGGCTGGCGCCGCCCTCCTTTCTGGCTGCCCACACCTTCTTCCTCAAGAAGGGGGAACGCTTGGGGCTCGACCTGCTGCGCGCCCAGCTTGCCCTGGCCGGCTACCAGCACGTCACCCAGGTGGTGGCGCCGGGCGAATTCAGCGTGCGCGGCGGTCTCATCGACCTATTCCCGATGGGCGCGGCGCTGCCCTTCCGCATCGACCTGTTCGACGAGGAAATCGAGAGCATCCGTACATTCGACGCCGACAGCCAGCGCACCCTCTATCCGGTGCCGGAGATCCGCACCCTGCCGGCGCGCGAGTTCCCGCTCGACGAGGCGGGCCGCACCCATTTCCGCCTGCGCTTCCGCGAAGCCTTCGAGGGCGACGCTTCGCGCGTGGCGCTCTACAAGGACGTTTCCAACGGCATCGCGCCGGCCGGCATCGAGTATTACCTGCCGCTGTTCTTCGATGCCACCGCCACGCTGTTCGACTATCTGCCGCAGGATGCCTTGCTGCTGCAGCATCATGACGTGCCGGGCGCCATCGCCGAGTTCTGGCGCGACACCAATGACCGCTACCGGATGATGAGCGGCGAACGCGCGCGTCCCCTGTTGCCGCCGGGGGATCTGTTCCTGTCGGCAGAGCAGTACTTCATTGCCGCCGGGGTGTTTCCCCGCCTGATGCTGCCGGCTGCCACCAGCGTAGCCCAAACCACGCTCGCCGCGCCGGCCACCTCTCCGCCGAATGTGGCCGTGGATCGCCGCGCCGAAGATCCGCTGGCGCTATTGCGCAGCCACCTGGCGGGCTTTCCCGGTCGCACGCTGCTGCTGGCCGAATCGGCCGGCAGGCGCGCGACGATCCTCGAATATCTGGCCGAGTACGCCCTGCAAGCCGCGCCTTGCGTTGATTTTGCGGACTTTTCCGCCAGCCCTGAACGCTTCATGATCGGCGTCGCTCCGCTCTCCGGTGGTTTTCTGTTGCCCCTAAGCGATCACGGTCTGGGCCTCGTACTGATCACCGAGAACGAGCTTTACGCCGCCACGGCACGGCCGCGTGGCAAACGCTCCGATGCCCGCCGCAGCAATCTCGAAGGCTGGCTGCGCGATCTCTCCGAGCTGAAGATCGGCGACCCGGTGGTGCACGAGCAGCACGGCATCGGCCGCTATGTCGGCCTCGCCCACCTCGACCTGGGCGAAGGGGAAACCGAGTTCCTGCATCTCGAATATGCCGGCGGCGATACGCTGTATGTACCGGTAGCGCAACTGCATCTGATCAGCCGCTACAGCGGCGCCGACCCGGAAGCGGTGACGCTGCACCGGCTCGGCAGCGGCCAGTGGGAGAAAGCCCGGAAAAAAGCCGCTCTGCAGATCCGCGACACCGCCGCCGAATTGCTGCATCTGTATGCCCAGCGCGCCTCCCGCCAGGGCCACAAGTTCGATTTCAAGCAGCATGACCTGGAAGCCTTCGCCGACGGTTTCGGCTTCGAAGAGACGCCCGATCAACTGGCCGCCATCAACGCCGTGGTGGAGGACATGAAATCCGGCAAGCCGATGGATCGCCTGGTGTGCGGCGATGTCGGCTTCGGCAAGACCGAGGTCGCCTTGCGCGCAGCCTTCGTCGCGGTGGCCGGCGGCAAGCAGGTGGCGGTGCTGTGCCCGACCACGCTGCTGGCCGAACAGCACTACCATACCTTCGACGATCGCTACGCCGACTGGCCGGTGAAGGTGGCGGAAATCTCCCGCTTCAGGAGCGAGCAGGAACAGCGGCAGGCCATCGCCGATCTGGCCGCCGGCAAGATCGACATCCTCATCGGCACCCATCGCTTGTTGCAGAAGGATGTGCAGTTTTCGCGCCTCGGCCTGGTCGTCATCGACGAGGAACACCGCTTCGGGGTACGCCAGAAGGAAAACCTGAAGGCTCTCCGCGCCGAGGTTGACGTGTTGACGCTGACCGCCACGCCGATCCCGCGCACGCTGGGGCTGTCGCTGGAGGGGCTGCGCGATTTTTCGGTGATCGCCACCGCACCGCAGAAGCGGCTGGCGATCAAGACTTTCGTCGCGCGCTGGTCCACCGGCCTGGTGCGCGAAGCGGTGTTGCGCGAATTCAAGCGCGGCGGCCAGGTGTATTTTCTGCACAACGAAGTGGATACCATCGCCA
>CAYHXK010000402.1:0-2537 GCA_964360125.1 uncultured Sterolibacterium sp. | reverse complement strand
GAGCAGGGCGCCAAGGAGGCCGGCAAGATGCGCGCCGAAGGCAAGGAGTACGTGGTCAAGGATGGCGATGTGATGAACTTCCTGTTCAACGTCTAGCCCGCCGCGACAAGACTCGCGCCCTCAAGCAGGAAAACCGCCGACCCGGCGGATCGCCTGATATAAGGGGGCTTTACGTTTGCCGCGTTGTCGCTTTACAATTAAACACATTTCACTTTACGTTTAATCCGCGATGACCGTTGACCTCCGCCGCTCCATACTCGCTGCCATCGCTCAGGACGGCGGCAATGTCGCCGCCCGGCTGGCCGGGCAGCATGGGGTGTCGCGCCAGTCCGCCAGTGCCTGGCTGGCGAAGCTCAAGCAGGAGGGGCTGGTCGCTTCCGCCGGCGTGGGGCGCGGGGTGCGCTATCGCCTGGTCACGCTGGCGCAAGTGCGGCAGGTCTATCCGCGCGCGGGGTTGCACGAGGATCGGGTGTGGCGTGAGTCGATCGCGCCCCGGCTTGGCGATTTGCCCGCCAACGCGCGCGACATCTGGCACTACGCGGTGACGGAGATGGTGAATAACGCGATAGACCATTCCGGCTCGAAACGGGTGACGGTGAAGTTGCTGCGCGATGCGCTGAATACCACGGTATATGTCGCCGACGAGGGCGAGGGGATTTTCCTGAAGATTCAGCGGGCGTTGAACTTGTACGATCCGCGCGAAGCGATCCTGGAGTTGGCCAAGGGCAAGCTGACGACCGATCCGGTCCACCATACCGGCGAGGGCATCTTTTTTTCGTCCAAGGTCATGGATGCCTTCGATATTCGTTCCGGCACCCTGCATTTCATGCACGACGGGTGGGGCGCGGATGTGTTGCTGGAGCGTCCCGCCGATGCGCCCGGCACGCTGGTGCTGATGCGCCTGGCCAACGATAGCCAGCGCAGCTTGAAGGAGGTGTTTGACCAGTTCGCGGCGCCGGAGAAATACACGTTTGCCAAAACCATCGTGCCGGTGCGGCTGGCTCAGCATGAAGGGGAGCAGCTGGTGTCCCGCTCGCAGGCCAAGCGCTTGACCATGCGCTTTGAACGATTTCAAACCGTGGTGATGGATTTCGCCGGAGTGGGGGAGATCGGCCAGGCGTTTGCCGATGAGGTGTTCCGCGTGTTCCGGCAGGCGCATCCGGCGACTGCCCTGTTGCCGATCAACATGACCCCGGCGGTCGAGAAGATGTTCAAGCGGGCGATGCAGGGATGATAAGGGTGCAGGTAGTACGAATATGCCGACTGACGAATTCTTCATCGCCATCCATCCCGCCGCGCCGTCCAAGCGCGCGTTCGGCGCGACCTGCAATGGCTGTGGGATATGCTGCGCCGCCCGGCCCTGCCCGGTCAGCCGCCTGCTGCTCGGCCATCGCACCGGAGCCTGCCCGGCCTTGCAATGGCAGGAAGCGGATCGCCGCTATGTTTGCGGCATGGCGATTGCGCCGGCCAGTTGCCTGCGCTGGCTGCCGCAACGCTGGAGCGCTTTCGCCGGTCGCCGCTGCGCGCGCTGGATCGCCGCCGGCTTGGGCTGCGACTCGGATATCGAGGCGCTTTAGGCGCGAGCGCCGCTCATGAGTGGCGATTTCCGGCCAGGAGTGGACGTGGGCGATCCAGCGATCTGGTTCGTGACTGTCTGCCCGTCAGAGCAATTGACTCTGCCCCTTAAGCTATTTCTATGGTGCCGCTACGGGGTTGACGCGGCGGAGATGGCCTAGAGCCGTAGGAAGAATGCTGCCGGGAACTGGTCCGGAAAGTGCCGACGATGCCGCGCCGCCGCTGCAAGGGTAGCCCCTCCTCCCAACAACGCGGCGGCAGCCAAGAACAGGCCATGCCCCGATCCAATCAATGGCCCCGCCGCCAGCAATCCCGCCCCCGTTTCTCCAACGGCGGTATTGAGCAGGTCTTTGTCAATCTTGTCCCACTCCGCTTTTGCCTTCGCCAATTCAGCTGCTAATTCATCGGCCAATAGGCCACCGTTGACCTTTTCAAATGAATTAGGGTCGCACGCCTGTTTCCAGACCCCACGCAGGAAAGTTCGCAGGGAGCCCAAGCGGTCCTCTTGTCGAAGCCGGAATGCGTCGTCAATACTCACGTCGTTCAAGTATTTGAATTCGGTTTCTTGAAAGGCTTTCGCAAATGGTGACCAAACACCCGTCTCGGCAGATCGTCCAGCGCGGTCAAGCTCAATTTCTTTCCACTTCGACGTCAAATCAGTGACCAGATACGACCTTGTCAGCGAAGCCGTAAGGCGCGCGACGTTGTACATGGGACCAGTTGTAACCATCGTAAGCTGCGCGTCTTTCTCGTTGTCAACCGCAACTTCCAAGAAGTCCGGGTCGTTATCACGCTGCTTGCGCACATGGGCCAACAAGTCTTCCTTGGTGATGCCTTTCGCAGGGTCGGCCAATTCCGCGAGCCGGTCAATCAACGCGTGATCGGGCAACGACAAGACGAGGTCGCGGTATTTCCACTTTTCGATGTGGCGCCCTTTCAGTTCGTCAGCCGTAATCCGTAGC
>CAYHXK010000401.1:0-2564 GCA_964360125.1 uncultured Sterolibacterium sp. | reverse complement strand
CGTGATGCTGATGCCGATTTCCACCGCCAGGAAACGCGTGCTGGGCGCCACCCAGGCCAAGTCGCGCAACGTCGGCTCGATCATGGTCAAGGTGCGGTCGGGCGCCGACATGGGCGAGGCCGAGCAGCGCATGCGGGAACTGCTGCGCCAGCGCCACCGCTTGCAGCAGGGTCAGGACGACGATTTCTACGTGCGCAATTTGTCCGAAATACTCCAGGCGCAGGAGGCCTCGTCGAAGGTACTGGCGCTGTTGCTGGCAGCCGTGGCATCGGTATCGCTGCTGGTCGGCGGCATCGGCATCATGAACATCATGCTGGTATCGGTGACGGAAAGAACCCGGGAAATCGGCTTGCGCATGGCCGTCGGCGCCCGCGGCAAGGACATCCTGACGCAGTTCCTGGTCGAAGCCGTGACCTTGTCGCTGATTGGCGGCCTGGTTGGAATCCTGCTTGGCGTCGGCGCTTCCTTCCTGATCGGGGAACTGGCCGGCTGGCGCACCGAATTGTCTGTAACAGCCATCGTTCTTGCCGTCGGCTTCGCCGCCCTCGTCGGTATCTTCTTCGGATTCTACCCTGCCAGGAAGGCATCCAATCTACTGCCTATCGAGGCTCTGCGCTACGAATAAAGTTCGGTTAAACAACCTGTAACAATCCATGGGGGATAATCGGGGATAATCCCCTTGGGCCTCCGCCCGGAGTTGTTCATGGCCAACGAAACCGAACTCAAATTATCCCTGCCCATCGCGATGCAAGGACTGCTGTTGCGCCAGCCGGTCTTGCGCAAGGCGGTCGGCAAGCAGTCGCATCAATTAATCAACCTGTATTACGATACGCCCAAGCTCGAGTTGCATCGCCATGGCATCGCCCTGCGCTTGCGCAAGCAGGGACGCAGCTGGTTGCAAACGGTGAAGTGCGCCGGCAGTTCCGCGGCGGGACTCACCACGCGGCCGGAATGGGAAACCGCGTATGGCGGCCGTTTCGATTTTTCTTCCATCGATGCGGAATCCTTGCGCCGTTGGCTGGAGCGGCCAAAACTGCGCGATCACATCGCGCCACTGTTCGAGACCAACTTTCGCCGCACCACCTGGCGCTTCCAGCCCAAGCCCGGTTGTGTCGTGCTGCTGATGCTGGATCGCGGCTGGATCGCGGCCGCGGGACGACGCGAAGCGATCTCCGAGGTGGAGATCGAACTGGCCGCCGGCGATCTCAATGAATTGTTCAAGCTGGCGCAAAGCTTGGGCGAACGCCTGCCGCTGGTGCCGGCAATTCTCAGCAAGGCCGAGCGCGGCTACCTGCTTTTCCAGGGCACGCGCTACACCCCGCGCAAGGCCCGGATCGTGCCGCTCGCAGCCGCCGATACGCCGCTGGAAGCCTTCCGGAGGATAGCCCTCTCCTGTCTCGAACACTTGCAAGGCAATCTTGATGGAGCAGCGAATAGCGAAGATCCGGAATTCATCCATCAGATGCGGGTGGCGACACGCCGCCTGCGCGCCGCGCTGCGCTTGTTTTCCCCCTGCCTGCCGACGTCACTGGCCGACGAATTGCTGCCGCCGCTTCGCCTCCTGACAACACGCCTCGGCCACGCCCGCGATCTGGACGTGCTGCTGTCGGAGATCGCCGCGCCGGTCATGCACGCCCTGCCCGACGAGCCGCGCCTGGCGGCACTCACCGGCGCCGTCACCGACCGGCAGTACAGCGCTCGCGCCGCCGCCGTCCACTATCTGCAATCGCTCGCCTATGGCCGCTTGCTGCTGCTGGCGACGGCGCTCTTGCATCGTCCGCCGTTCGTCGCAGCCGACATCAATGACCAGGCAGAGGCAACGCTTGCCGCCTTTGCCGGCATGCGGCTCAAGCGTCTGCGCAAGAAAGTACTGGCGCTTGCCGCTGCCGCCTCCACCGAGAATCCTTCTTCCTTGCACCAGTTGCGCATCGGCATCAAACGCCTGCGCTATGCCCTGGAGTTCTTCGCCCCGCTGGCCGCCGGCAAACCCTCGCAGCGCCTGTTGCAACAATTGGGGCTGTTGCAGGAAGAACTCGGCCAGTTGAACGATCTGGCGAATGCCGGCCTGCTGCTGATGCATTGCGCCGGCGAAGACCCGCGACTGCGCGAGGCCGTGGCTTTAGTCGGCGGTTGGCACGCTTCGCGCCACGCTGCCCTGCTGGAACGGATTCCGGGGCAGGTTAAAAAACTTGTCCGGCTCAAGCTGCCGCAGCTATCCTAAGTAATATCCGCGCAATCTTGAGGGGCTAACATGTCATCTCTTGCAATCCCGGACACAAGCATGGATTTGATACTCTGGCGTCACGCCGAAGCGGTCGAGGTCTCTGTCGGCCAGCCCGACCTGAAGCGCCGCCTGACCGAGCGCGGGCAGAAGCAGGCACGCAACATGGCGGACTGGTTGCGCCAACACTCGCCGAAACACCTGCGCATCCTCGTCAGTCCGGCCCTGCGCTGCCAACAGACGGCGCAGGCGCTGGATTTGCCCTTCGCCACCGAAGCGGGCATCGGCACATCCGCCGATGTCGCCGACTTGCTCGCCGCCGCCGGCTGGCCCGACGGCGACG
>CAYHXK010000400.1:0-2567 GCA_964360125.1 uncultured Sterolibacterium sp. | reverse complement strand
CGCCATGACCCAGCGGCCGGAACTGTTCGGCGCGGCGATCCCGCAAGTGGGCGTAATGGACATGCTGCGCTTTCACAAGTTCACCATCGGCTGGGCGTGGACCTCGGACTACGGATCGGCGGACAACCCGGAGGAATTCAAGGCGCTGCTCAAGTACTCGCCGCTGCACAACCTGAAGCCGGGTGGCTGCTACCCGGCCACCCTGATCACCACGGCCGACCACGACGATCGCGTGGTGCCGGCGCATAGCTTCAAGTTCGCCGCCACTGCCCAGGCCGCGCAGGGCGGCGCCGCGCCGATCCTGATCCGTATCGACACCAAGGCCGGCCACGGCGCCGGCAAGCCGACCACCAAGCAGATCGAAGAAGTCGCCGACCGCTGGGGCTTCCTGAGCAAGGTTCTGCACATCAACGAACCGGCCAGGCTGGCTGCGCAATAGTCGTCGCAAACCTGCCGCGGGCGGACCCATGCTCGGCCTGCGGCATTTTTTTCCTCGATGAACCAGCTCCGAATGCGGCGGACCGGCACAGTGCTCAAGCGAGGATCGGGGTGGTTCTCAAATACTCCGGCGGACGGCGATGGCGCGTGGCCTGTTCGAAAGCGTAGGCCAGCCGAATCAGCCCGGCTTCGCTCCAGGCGCGGCCAACGAAGGACAACCCGACCGGCAATCCGGAGAGCAAGCCGGCCGGCACCGTAATGTGGGGATAGCCGGCAACCGCCGCCGGCGTAGTGAAACTCGCGCCGTAGTGATCTCCGTTGACCAGGTCGGTGAGCCAGGCCGGACCGCTGGTAGGCGCGACCAGTGCTTCCAGCGTGTGCGCATTCATCACCGCGTCGATCCCTTCGGTGCGTGAATAGCGCCCATTGTTGGCCAGCGCTGCACGATAGGCGGAGTCGTCGAGACCGCCCTTGGCCTCGGCGCGCAGCAGCAACTCCTGGTCGAAATAGGGCATTTCGCGTTGGCTGAAGCGTTCGTTGAAGGCAATCAGCTCCGCCAGGCTGCCGACCGGCGCGCCGACCCCGAACTCGGCGAGATAGCGGTTCAGGCCGGCCTTGAGTTCGAAGAGCAGGACTTCCAGTTCGCTATCGGCATACTTGTCTGTGTAAGGCAGTTCCACATCGACCAGTACGGCTCCCGCCGCGCGCAGGGTCTGCAAGGAGCCCTCGATGAGCGCATTCAGTCTTGGGTTGTTGCCAAACTGGTTGCGCACGACACCGATACGCGCCCCTTTCAGCCCGTCCCGGTCGAGGGACAATGCATAATCCGGAAGCTGCGCCGGGCCTTGGCTGGTCGCCGGATCGCGCGCATCGCGGCCAGCCATTGCGCCGAGCAGAAGTGCCGCGTCAGCCACGCTGCGCGTGATTGGCCCGGCGGTGTCCTGAGAGTGGGCAATGGGAATGATGCCATCCCGGCTGATCAGTCCGACCGTCGGCTTGATGCCGACCAGGCCGCAGAGCGAGGCCGGCGAGGTAATCGAACCGTCGGTTTCGGTGCCCACCGTTAGGGTTGCCAGACTCGCTGCCGCCGCCGCCGCGGACCCCGAACTCGAACCGCTGGTGTTGCGATCCAGCGCATAGGGATTGCGTGTCAGACCGCCGCGTGCGCTCCAGCCGGAGGTCGAGCGGGTGGAACGAATGTTGGCCCATTCGCTGAGATTGGTCTTGCCGAGAATCACCGCGCCGGCGTCGCGCAGGCGCTGGACGAGAAAGGCATCGCGCGGCGCCTTGGCGCCGACGAGTGCCAGCGAGCCGGCGGTGGTTTGCATCTTGTCGGCCGTGGCTATGTTGTCCTTGATCAGCACCGGGATGCCGTGCAACGGTCCGCGCACGCCCTTGGCTTGGCGTTCCCGGTCCAGCGCGACGGCAATCGCCCGGGCGTCGGGGTTGAGTTCGATCACCGCCTTGAGCGTCGGCCCAGCCTGGTCGATGGCGCGAATCCGCGCCAGGTAATGCGTGACGAGTTGCTGCGCACTCAGTTGGCCGCTCGCCATCAGTTGCCGAAGCTGACCGACATCGGCCTCCACCACTGTAAACCCGCCGGAATCGCGACTGCCGCGACTACCCAAGCGCGCTGCCATGGCTGCGCCAGGCACCAGGCTGGTGGCGGCGCCGGCCAGGGCAAGCTGGATGAAGCTTCTTCGTTGCATGATGTTTCCTTATGTCCATGGTCATGCTACGAACACCTGCTCGGGGGACGCAGACCAGAGTGAGGCTACCATGCTTGGCGCGATGCAGCGCATCATCCGCCGCGACGATCAACGCATCGAGCGCGCGGACTTACGACCTGTCCTGATTCCTTCGCATCGCGACATCTCGCACTATGTGAATTACCGCACAGACAACCCACGTTTAGAAGCGCATATTTTAACCTAGTGACGCCCACGCTGACTTGCGCCAGCGCTGTCCATCGGTTCTCAACC
Source organism: uncultured Sterolibacterium sp. (assembly GCA_964360125.1). Taxonomy (GTDB): domain Bacteria; phylum Pseudomonadota; class Gammaproteobacteria; order Burkholderiales; family Rhodocyclaceae; genus JACRAR01. Next base: position 147 of record CAYHXK010000400.1, on the reverse strand, counting down.
AAAGGTTGGTCCCGCCAACGCCTTTCGCGGTCACTCCAAAAGGAAAATAAAATGAAAAGGTTCGACAATTATTCCAAGCCCAAATCGCTGGCGTGGTTGATGGCATCGTTATTAGCGGTGCTTGTAGCCGGATGCGGCGGTGGAGGT
>CAYHXK010000399.1:0-2571 GCA_964360125.1 uncultured Sterolibacterium sp. | reverse complement strand
CCGCCAGATTTACGCGGATTTGCTCAGCCGCTAACAATACATAAATATCGCCGATGAGATTCATTGCGTATGGTTGTTCTTGATCTTAGGACGGTGGCTAAGCATGTGAGGAATGTGTTGAGTGTTGTTTGATTGGGGAGAACGGATATGAGATCAAAACTACCCTTGAGCTGTTTATCGACCGTCGTGCAAACCCCCAGGCTTTCGGCCTATGGGACGCTGCTTGCGCTAGCGATACCGCTGGTGAATTTCATGCCGCTTGCCAACAGCGCCGAGAGGAGCGGCGAAAGCATAGTAAATGAGGTTTGTGCCGCCTGCCATATGACAGGCGCGAAAGGTGCGCCGAAAATTGGCGACAGCAGCAAATGGGTCAAGCGAAGCGCGCAAGGTCTGACCGTGCTTTCGCAGCACGCCGTGGAAGGTATCCGCAACATGCCTGCACACGGCGGCAATGCAGGCCTGAGCCGTTTCGAGTTGGAGCGCGCCATCACTTTCATGGTCAATCAGTCTGGTGGCAAATGGACCGAGCCCACCAACAAGGATGTGATTCAAAAAGCCCGTTCTGGCGGGCAACTGGTCAAGGCAAAATGCATCGAATGTCACGAGTCCGGAAAATTCGGCGCACCCAGGATAGGCGACCGTGATGCCTGGACCAGCCGGGTCAGCCGTGGTCTGGATGCCGTAATTGCATCCGGAATCCATGGACGGGGCGCCATGCCCGCGCGCGGGGGAATGCCCGACTTGAGTGATGCGGAAATGCGTGCGGCGGTGGTCTACATGTTCAGCGAAAGCGTTGCGCAAAAGACCAAGTAGGCATGGAGACTTATCGCTGGAATCAAACCCGCATGGCAAACTCCTCGAACTCATCCAGCGGCAGCGGGTGGCTGAAGAGATACCCCTGATAGGCATGACAGCCCTGGCTGGCAAGGTAGTTCCGCTGTGCCTGGATTTCCACCCCCTCGGCGATGACCGTCAACCCCAGGCTCTCGGCCAGGGCGATGATCATCTTGGCGATGGCGGCATCGTTGGGGTCGGTGAGAATATCCCTGACGAAGCCTTGGTCGATTTTCAGTTGATCCAGCGGCAGCCGTTTCAGGTATGACAGCGACGAATAGCCGATGCCGAAATCATCTATCGAGAAACCCACGCCATGCACCTTCAGGGCGGACATCTTGGCGTTGGTCTCTTCTATATTGCTCACCAGCAGGCTCTCGGTCAGTTCCAGCTTGAGCCTGTGCGGTTCCGCACCCGTGCTGTCGAGTACCGCCAGCACCTGCTCGACAAAGTCCGGCTGGTGTAGCTGATGGGCACTGACATTCACCGCCATTGAGAGTTGCGCCGTGCTCGCCTGGGTGGCCCATTTAGCCAGTTGGGCACAGGCGGTTTCCAGTACCCAGTGGCCCAGCGGCAGGATCAACCCGGTTTCCTCGGCCAGCGGAATGAAATCGGCCGGCGACACCAGGCCGCGCTGCGGATGCTGCCAGCGCACCAGCGCCTCGACACCCGTCAGACGCCCTTCCCCGACCACCTGCGGTTGGTAGTGAAGGATGAACTGCTGATGCCTCAGCGCCGCGCGCAGGTCGACCTCCAAGGCGGCGCGGGCGGTCACCACGGCCTGCATTTCCGGATCGAAGAAGCGCAGGGTGTTGCGACCGGCGGTCTTGGCCTGGTACATGGCCAGGTCGGCCTGCTTCAGCAATTCCTCGATGGAGTCCGACTGGCCGCTGAACAGGGTCACGCCAAGGCTCGGGGTGCTGCGGATTTCATGGACGGCGAACAGGTAGGCCCGATTCAGCCTGGCGAGAACTTTATAGCCGACGATTTCGGTCTGCGTCGCGGCTTCCTCAAGATTCTCGCTGAGATCTTCGAGCATCACCACGAATTCGTCGCCGCCCAGACGCGCCACGGTATCGCCTTCCCGGACACAAGTAACAAGCCGTTGCGCGACTTGTTGTAGCAGCTGGTCGCCCTTGTCGTGGCCGAGAGTATCGTTGAGCGTCTTGAAGTTGTCGAGGTCGATCAATAAGAGTGCGCCCCGGCGTTTGTTGCGGGCGCTGGCGGCCAAAGCCTGATGCAGCCGATCCATCAGCAGCCGGCGGTTGGGCAGCTCGGTAAGAGGATCGGTAAAGGCCAGATGCTGGATCTCGTCCTGTGCCTGTTTGTGCAGGGTGATGTCGGAAAAGGCGGCGAAATAGTTGATTACGTTTCCCTTCTCATCGAGTATGGCGGTAATGGCATACCACAGCGGATAAATCTCGCCGTTCTTGCGCCGGTTCCAGATTTCGCCCTGCCAGTATTTGTCGCGGTTGAGGCTTTCCCACATGGCCTGGTAAAAGGCAGCATCGTGACGGCCCGACTTGAGCATGGCCGGCGACCGGCCGACGACTTCTTCCTGGCTATAGCCTGTGATCCGGGTAAATGCCTGGTTGATCTTGACTATCACCTGGTTTGCATCGGTGATGATCATGCCTTCCTGAGATTCAAATGCCGTGGCGGCAATGCGCAGTTCCGCCTCCATCAGCTTGCGTTCGGTGATGTCCCGCACGATGGCCTGCAGATAATATCGGCCAC
>CAYHXK010000398.1:0-2577 GCA_964360125.1 uncultured Sterolibacterium sp. | reverse complement strand
GAAGGTGACCCCCATGATGGTGTCGGCGCGCGTGGTGAACACCCAGAGCTTTTCGGCCTTGCCGTCCAGCGTGTAGGGGAAGGCAAAGCGCACGCCGAAGCTCTTGCCGATCCAGTTGGCCTGCATGGTGCGCACGCGCTCTGGCCACTCGGACAGCTTGGCGAGATCGCCCAACAGCTCCTCGGCGTATTGCGTGATCGCCAGGTAATACATCGGGATCTCGCGCTTCTCGATCACCGCGCCGGTGCGCCAGCCGCGTCCGTCGATCACCTGCTCGTTGGCGAGCACGGTCTGGTCGACCGGGTCCCAGTTGACCGTGCCGGTCTTCAGGTAGGCGATGCCTTTTTCCAGCATGCGCAGGAACAGCCACTGGTTCCATTGGTAATACTGCGGCGTGCAGGTCGCCAGTTCGCGCTCCCAGTCGAGCGCGAAGCCCAGCGACTTGAGCTGCCGTTTCATGTAGGCGATGTTGTCATGGGTCCACTTTGCGGGCGGTACGCCGTTGGCCATCGCCGCGTTTTCCGCCGGCAGGCCGAAGGCGTCCCACCCCATCGGCTGCAGGACATTGAAGCCGCGCATCTTGTGGTAGCGGGAGAGCACATCGCCGATGGTATAGTTGCGCACATGCCCCATGTGCAGCTTGCCCGACGGGTAGGGGAACATGGATAGGCAGTAGTACTTGGGTTTTGCCGCGTCCTCGCTGGCGCGGAAAACCGCCGACTGTTCCCAATGTTGCTGGGCGGCCTGTTCGATCTGGTTGGGGTGGTATTTTTCCTGCATGGGCGGAGTCAGCGGCTTGCTCTGAAAGTTTTTATGAAAAAACCGATTATACCCGGCGCCGGCTGCGACGCCGCGCTGCAGCAAGGAGCGGACATGGGTGCGAAGTCAGATTCGATGGTGCGCGCCAAATTGCATGGAATGCGATGGGTGCTGCCGGCCTTGACCGGTTTTTTTGTCACGCCCCTGTTCGCCGCCAACTCGGCTGTGACCCAGGCCGCGACCCATACCATAATGCTGGCCGACATCGAGGCGGTGCAGATGCCGGCCTGGCGGCTGCGCGAGGGCCGCGCCCAGCCGCTGGCTGTCGGCATGGAAGTGAAACACGGCGACCGCATTCGCACCGGCGCCACGGCGCGGGTGTATCTGAAACTGGCCGAAGGCAGCAGCGTCAAGCTGGGCGAAAGTGCCGAACTCGGGTTTTACAGCCGCAGCCTCAAACCCGCCAGCAACTTCAAGGGCGCGCTGGATGTAGTGAAAGGGGCTTTCCGGTTGACCACCGGCGTCTTGCAAAAAGCGCGCGGCCAGCGCGAAATCGCGATACGCATCGGCACGGCAACCGCAGCGCCTGTAGCCAATAGCGGCGGCACCGACCTGTGGGGCAAGTCGGATGCCGAGCGCGACCTGATTCTGCTGATCGAGGGCCGGATCGAGATCAAGCATGCCGGCCAGACTATGGAAATGGCCGAGCCGCTGAGCTACTTTGCCGCCCCGAAAAAAACTGCGCCTCCAGAGGTGGCGTCGGTCGACCCGGAACAGTTCAAACAGTGGGCGCGCGAGACCGAGATCCTGCCCGGCGACGGCATGGCCCAGAGGGGCGGCCCATGGCGCGTGCTGCTCGGGCGTGTCGGCAGCGAGCGTCAAGCGCTTGCCTTGTACGACCGGGCGCGCGGCGCGGGCTATGCGGCCCAGATCAATGTGCGGGCGGCGGGCGGCGGCAAGCCGGAAAAAGGCGGGCAGTGGGATTACGAAGTGGTGCTCGCGCAACTGGCAAGCGAGCGGGAAGCCCTGGTGGTGGCGGAAAAGATCAAACGCCAACTGGGCTTCGAGGCGGCACCGGCTAAATAGGGCGGCCCCATGTACCCAAGGAGCGCGCAGTTGCCCGAAGCAATTTGTAGTATTACAATTTAATCCATAGTAATACAAATGGAGGCTTCCCGATGGCAACGACACTTACCAGCAAAGGCCAGGTCACCATACCCAAGCGCATCCGCGATGCCTTGAGTCTTGCGCCGGGGTGCGCGGTCGATTTCGCGGTCAACCGCGATGGCGACGTCGTGATTCACAAGGCGGGCGCCCGCGCCAAGCGAAAGCCCGACCGGTTCGAGGCCGCCCGCGGCAAGGCCGACGTCAAGTGGCGGACCGACGAACTGATGGCCCTGTTGCGCGGATAGGCGCTAATGCTGCTGGTCGACACCAATGTACTGATCGACGTTCTGGAGGACGATCCGGAGTGGGCCGACTGGTCCATCGGTCAGTTGCGCGCCCAGGCTAAGATTCGTCGGCTGACGATCAACCCGATCATCTATGCAGAACTCTCGACGGCCTTTTCGACCGTGGAGGCCCTGGACAGCACAGTTGACGACCTGGGCCTGACGATGCTCGAGATACCCCGCCCCGCACTGTTTCTCGCCGGCAAGGCTTTCGTCCGTTACCGCCGGCAGGTGGGCAGGAAAACCAATGTCCTCGGCGATTTTTTCATCGGCGCCCACGCAGCCGTAGCGGGATATCCGATCCTGACGCGGGATACGCGGCGCTACAGCGCCTATTTTTCCGGTGTCACGTTGATCGCGCCGGAGT
>CAYHXK010000397.1:0-2588 GCA_964360125.1 uncultured Sterolibacterium sp. | reverse complement strand
TATCCTTGACGCCGATGGGTACGGACTCAAACGGACGTAGCGGGGCGCCCGTTGCGAGCCTTTCGGTCGCCAGTTGTGCTTGATGCTCAAGCGACTCGGCGTCGAAACATTCCCAAGCCAAGCATAGTTTTTCAACGCGAGCGTGGCGAGCAATGCAGACCTGCGCAACTTCAACCGGGGAGAAGAGTCCCGTAGCAATGCCCGCAACGATTTGACCAACTGAAAGCTCGTGAATATCTGTCATATCAGGGTTTCCCGCGGTGCTTTTCGATGATCTGCTGGGAAAACGGCAAAATCCGTTCGCGATTGGGTGCGCCCTTGGGATGGATCGGTATGACCGTATCCTTGAGTTGCGGCATTTTTTGCTTGCCGATGGTTTCCATGAACTCTTTCTCGCTCATGCCGGTGATCTTGAGATAGTAGTCGAGCGCCTCGGGACGTTCGCCGTCGAATTGGTGGATGAGTTCGAAGGCTTCCTCTTTGGTGATCAGACCATTGCGTACGTCCATGCCGGCATGAAAACTGGCGCGGCCATAACCACGCTTGAGGTAGCAGGTGAGGTCATGGACGCCCGGCATGATGCACTCCGCGCTTTTGTAGCCCTTATAAGTGCCTTCCACCTGGGTTTCCTTCCAGCCATAGGTGTCGCGGACGAATTCGGTCTGTCTTTCTTCATCCCAGAAGATGTAATCGCCCAGATGAATGCCGTGCAAACCTATCGCTTCGCAATCTTCGGCGCTGGGTACGTTGAAAGGAGTGAGGTCGCGCTCGGAGAGTGTCTCGCCGACCATTTCGTGGGGGTGAAGTTTCGCCGATACCTTGGTGAAGTATTCACGGTCGAATTTCCGTACCGGATTGTGATGGCTGGCGCGCCCGGAATATTCTCCAATCGACTCACCCCAGATCAGCAGTGGAATCTTGAAGCGTACCGCGATCTGCAGCGGGAATGCGCCCACGCCAGCATGACAGTGCCAGCACGCATCGCCGATGCCCGCAAGCGAGCGCCGCGCGATGCGATTGACCAGCGCCCGGTTCGGAGTGAACATGATGTGATCCATGTTGAACTCTTCCAGAGCGTTCATCAGGTTGTACCAACCCGTCTCGCTATACCAGTTGTGGCTAAAGGTCACGGCGAGCGGCTTCATGTCGTAGACCTTGGTCAGGACATGCATCTGAAAAGTGCTGTCCTTGCCTCCACTGATCGGCAGGATGCAGTCGTAGTTGTTGCCCGCCTTGGCTTTTGCCGCTTCGAGGATTTCCGCCAGCGCCCTTTCTCTGGCTACCCAGTCGATATGAATCTTTTGTTCCTGCGATTGGCAGGCAAGACAGATGCCCATTTCATCGAATTGAACGCCTTCCTGAGTTTCCGGTATGCAGCAGCGGACGCAGTATTGAAGGTGGCCGAATGGGGGCTGAGAGGTTGTTTTCATGGGCACTCCTTGAATTCGTCGCGAAGCATGCCGAACTCGATGACATCGGTAAATCGGTTGTTCTTGAATGCCGCGTCCCGGCGTAGTCCTTCCTGGCGCATGCCTAGCGCACGAGCCAATCCCTGCATGGCAATGTTCTCGGCAAAAGTGCCGCAGCCAATTCGGTGTAGATTGAGATTGGTAAATCCGTGAGCGCAGATCAGTCGTGCCGCTTCGAGGCCGTAACCTTGCCCCCAGACTTCGCGGACACCCAGCAAGATGGAAAATTCCGCGCTACGGTAAGTGACATTAATACGCTGCAATGCAATGTTGCCGATATGCTTGTCACCGTCGCGCATTACGATGGCCAGCGTTAGGGTATCGGTGCTTGTGTGGGTTTGATGGATGAATTCACGCGCCGCTTCTCGCGTATAGAAATGATCGCCATGCGAGTTTCCCGCGCAGACAATTGGATCATTGAGCCAGCCGGGATACTCTCCCTCGGCGTCGGATTCCAGTAGTGGCCTCAAGTAAATCCGCGTGCCTTCGATCCGGCTCGGCTTCATTGATGTCTCTGCAATTCGTCGGCATGGGCGAGGACTTTTTTTATCGCATTGGCCACGTCGTTTAGATCAGCTTCTTGCATTCCACCATGACACAGCGCGGTGTACACGAGTTCATCAAAATGCATGCGCTCAGTCACCGGGCACAGACCGCGCTGGTAATTGAGCGTACCCGTATACCCAGGGTAGGTGAAGGGAAAGCCGTTCTTGCCAAACGCTGTACGACTTTGGTAGAGCGGCTGCAAATAGAGGGGTTCGACGTAAGCTGCCGCGAGGGGCACCCCCTCGGCATGAACCGCCTCGATAAATAGTTGGCGTGAAATGCCGGTAACAACCGCGTCATATTTCATACTGTAGAGGTAATAGGCATGAGTTGTTTGGGGTGCGATATGTGGTGTGGTTATTCCAGCCAGGTCTTTGAGTTGGCTGTCGAGATAGTGTGCGGCAGTGGCGCGCGCCGCCACCAGGGCAGGGAGTTTTTTTAATTGCTCGGTGGCGATGGCTGCCTCGATCTCGGTCATGCGGTAATTGAAGCCAACCATATTAACGAGATCATTAACCTTTTTGTCTTTAACAACCGCTTTATTTTGAATACTTTTAGGAAGTCTGCTTAATG